>NZ_JBEYER010000099.1:0-25842 GCF_040634005.1 Micromonospora sp. NPDC007271 | reverse complement strand
GGAGCTGGCGCTTCTTCGACTTCTCCAGCTTCGCCTGGGGCCGCCGCCGACACCGCTCAGGTCAGGCCGTAGCCGCGGACCATCGTCTGGGTGACGGTGGCGCCGTCCGCGGTCGTGAGTTCGACCTTCAGATGGACGTAGCCGCTGCTCGCCGGCACCGCGGGCACGGTGGCCGCCTTCTGCGTGCCGGTGCCGGTGACCGGCAGCTCGGTCCAGGCGCTGGCGGGGATCCCCGCGACCGAGCTCTGCGATCCGGCGGCGTACCAGACCTTAGCCTCGGTGATCGGGACGGGCTTCCCGCTCGAGGTGTTGGTGACGGCCGAGAGCCGCAACGGTACGGCGGTGCCGCCCGGGACCGTGTTGGTCAGCTGGAGTGGCAGGTCGAGAACAGGCACCGGGACGCCCTGCGCGCCCTGTTGCGCGGCGCTGGTGCGGAACGTCCACGCGGTCTCCTCCGCGATTCCGATCGACCAGCGGATGGCGCCGGACCCGACCGGCCGCTGCCAGGTCGCCCGGGCCGTGACGGTGGCCTCGTCGTCGGGCAGGATGATCACGGGACCGTCGTACCTTGCCGGCCGCCCGTCGACGTTGACGGTGACGCTACGGCTGTCCGGATAGGCGCCGAGGGCGTCGTGGCCGCCGGCATCGCCGAACCAGGGGATGCTCACCCGCAGTCGGTTGGCGTCGCGCCGGAACAGCGGTGTGCCGTTGGTCGACAGGGACATCCCGGTGGGCGCCTTGTACCAGCTCGTCGTCTCCTGGCCGGCGGTCCGGCTCCGCGGGCCGTCGAAAGCCCCGCCGGTGTTGACCACGCCGGGCGCTACGATGCTGGTCCAGGCGACGTCGGGGTGGGCGGTGAAGTAGTCGGTCCGCTCGGTGGGCGCGAGGACCCCGACGCTGCTGCCGGCCGCCCAGACCGAGCTGGACATCCCGGGGATCTTGAACTGCACGTCGGTCCAGAGGGTGCGGCTGTCGCCCTGGGTGTAGTAGCTGGCCCGCTGAGCGGAGAGTTCACTGTCGCGGACCCGCTGGCTACCCGTCGCCACCGTGCCGGTGGTGAGCCATGCGAGGTTGTAGACGTACGGGCTCGTCTCCGGCTGCTCTCCCGACCAGCGCAGTGTCACCGGGCCGGCGTCCACCGCCGCGGCCAACCGGGCACCGTCGTCGGAGCGGATGCTGATGACGGGGATCGGCGCCCCGCTGCCTCCCGTCGGGGTCACCTTGCCGAGCAGGCGCGGGTAGTAGGCGATCATGCCGACCGCGCCCACCTTGGCGGCGTCCCGGGCGACCGTGCTGACGGGCACGGAGTACTCCATGGCGACGAGTGCGACCTTCCCGGTCAGGTCCTGGTCGAGGAGCGCGGCACGGTCGACCACGACGAGCGGCGCGGTGCCCTGACCGTGCAGCGGCGGTGTCTGCGCCACCGACCAGTAGTCGAGCGGTCCGGCCTGGGTGGCCACCGCCGCCCGCGGCGCGAACGCGCGGGTCGTCACACCGAACGTGAACCGGTCGTCACGCTTGCCCTGGGAGTCGGTGTACACGGCGTCGACGTACGACGGAGCGGTGGCGAAGCTGGACAGCCTGATGCCGCTGCCGGTCAGGTCGTAGGTGTAGCCGACGGTGTACCCGAACGGCTGGCTGGGCCGGTCGGTGTGCCAGTTCAGCTGCTGCGCGTCGCGGGCGTCGAGGGTGATCGTCGTGTCGCCGTCGATCTTGACGTTGTGCCGGGCGAGGAAGGCCACCGACGTGACGCCGCTGGCGTTGGTGGGCTCGTCCCGGGTCATGACGTGCGCGGCAATCGTGTAGGTGCCGAGCCGCAACCGCATGGTGGTGGTGCCGCCAGCACCGAAACCGATGTGCCTCGCCCGGCCGTGGATCGGGTCGAGGAGGTCCCACGCCGACGGTGCGGCCGCCGGGTTGCCGAACCGGTCGATACCCACGAGGGTCACGTCTGCGGACGGCTCCTCGAGGTAGAGGCTGAACGGCACCTCGACCTGGACTCCCTTCGCGGTGCCGACCAGGCGGCCGGTGATCGTGCCGTACGCGGCGTCCTTGACCGGCAGTCCGGGGTCGATCCGCAGCTGGACCGAGGCGTTCTGGCCGCCGCCCACCGTCAGATGGCTCTCCAACGGCCGGACCATCGCAGCGGGCACGGGGGTGACGCCGTCCCCACCGACGAGCTCCTCGACCTGGAGCTTGAGCGTGACGGGCGTGCTGCCGAGGTTGGTGAAGGTGACCGGTGCCTGGGTGACGGGAAGCGACTTCTGCGGGTAGGAGAAGTTGCCCAGCTGCAGGTTGGGCGGCGCGACCACCTGCTGGGTGACGGCGCGACCCACGTCCATCGGGCCGGCGCCCTGCTCGAGCACGTCCGCGCCGGTGTCGTCGGCCGAGGAGGTGAGCACCTCCTTGACCTCCGCGGGAGTGAGATCGGGTCGGGCGTCGAGCACGAGCGCGGCGGCTCCGGCGACGTGCGGGGTCGCCATCGAGGTGCCGGAGTAGGAGACGTAGGCCAGGTCGCCCCGTCCGCCGGCGCGGGCTGCGACCACGTTGACGCCCTGCGATGCGATGTCCGGCTTGGCGGCGGTGCCGCCGAAGACCGGGCCACGCGAGGTGAAGTACGCCGAGGCGTTGTGCCGGTCCACCGCGCCGACGGTCAGCGCGCCGGGGGCGCACGCCGGCGTCGACACCGAGCCGGGCAGGCCGCTGTTGCCGGCCGCGATCACGAAGAGAGCCCGGTCGCCGAGGGCCTTGACGGCGTCGACGTCGGGGCCGGCGCACTCGGCGCCGACGGCGCCGAGCGACATCGACACCACCTTCGCGCCGTTGTCGACGGCCCACTGCATCCCCTGGATGATCCCCGAGGTGTAGCCCGCGCCGGTGTTGTCGAGCACCTTGCCGATGAGCAGGTCGGCGCCGGGCGCCATCCCGGCGTACTCGCCTTGCGAGGCGGCACCCGTCCCGGCGACCGTGGAGGCCGTGTGGGTGCCGTGGCCGTTACGGTCTTCGATGCCCTCCCAGCCGATGAAGCTGCGCTCGGCGACCACCCGGCCGGCCAGGTCCGGGTGACCGGTGTCGTAGCCGGTGTCGAGGACGGCGATCTTCACGCCGGTGCCGTCGTAGCCGAGCCGGTGGGCGACGTCGGCGCCGGTCAGCGGCACCGTCGGGCTGTCGGTGTCACCGCTCTTGTCGTTAGCGTGGACGACCTCGTCCAGCCAGACCCGGGCAGCCGGGAGGCGCTGGCCCGACGGCTTTTCGGCGGTGCCGTTCGGTGCGGCCAGCGGCGTGCCCGCCGGGGCGAGGGAGCCCCAGACGCTGGCGGCCTGGCCCTTGCGGATCCGCACCGCCGCGCCCTTGATGAGGGAGAGCCGCGAGGTGATCTGCGTTCCGGCCGGTGCCTTCTTCGCAAGCTCGTCGGCCTGTTCCACGGTCGTGTAGGTGACGATCACGGGCAGGGTGTCACTGCTCGCGTCGTCGTACCCGTCAGCGAGCAGCTTGGTGATGTTGAACAGGTCGCGGTCCACCGTGCCAGCGTCGATCTGGGCCTCGATCCCAGCCGGGAAGACGTAGGTGCCTCCGACGCCGGCGAACGTGGTGAACAAGGCGTCCCGTCCTGACGCGTCCCGCAGGCGTACGTCGGCGAGGCGGCCCTCGGCGGTGACATGCGCCGTGACCTCGTCGCCGGTGACGAGCGTGAAGGTCCGCAGCTGGCCCGCGGGCGCCGTGGCGACGGCGGGCGGCGCGGGCTGGTCGGCGGCTCGGGCGGCCTCGGCCCCGAGCGCCGGGAGGGCGGCGACCAGAGCCAGAGCGGCAAGGGCGCTGACCGGGCCGCGGGCGCGGCGATGATCTGACATGCAGAGCTCCTGGACGAGCAGTGGGGTGGGACGTGCCTTACTCTCGCCGAACCGCCGTCTCCTCCGGCCGACTCCGGCGTGGCGAGACGGCGACATGGCGAGAACTCGACACCCCGGCAGACGCTGGGACGACCGGCAGGAGGAACGCCGTGCTCGACGACCTGGTGCCATTGGACGAGGCGGTCTACCGCGCCGTCATCGCGTTCCCCGGCGCCGGCGTCGCCCGGCTCGCCGACGAGGTCGGTTGGCCTGTCGCCGTGATCACCGCGTCGCTGAACCGGCTGGCCGACACCGGCCTGGTCCACCCTGGGCCCGACGGGGCCATGATCGCCTCCCCGCCCGAGCTGGTTCTCGGACCACGGCTGGCCCGGTCCCGCGAGCAGCTGCGCCGCTCCGAGGAGCTGCTCGCTCAGTTCGCGGAGACCTACCACCGCGAGATGGCGCCCGCCCGAGGCCACGACCTCGTCGAGCTCATCGAGGGCCCCGAATCGGTCGCCCACCGACTGCTCCAGCTGGAGTACAGCGCCCAACGCACCATCCGCGCCTTCCAGTCGGGCGCCAACCAGGCGATCCCCACCGCCGACACATTCGAGGAGACCACGAGCGAGGACCTCCAGGGAAAGCGCGGTCAGGACGAGACCGACGCGCTGGAGCGGGTACGCCGCCACGCCGTCGCCGGCGTGGTCTATCGCATCGTCGTCGACACGGCGTTCCTGCAGGAGCCGGCGGCGACCCGTGCCCTCCAAAAGAGGCTCGAAGAGGGAGCGCAGGTGCGGATTGCCGACGAGCCGCTACGCAAGATCGCGGTCGCCGACGACGCCACGGCGATGGTGCAGATCAGCGACCATGCGTCGGTGATGCTGCGCTGGCCGCTCGCCGCGCTGGCCGGTGAGCTCTTCGAGGCCGTCTGGGCCTCGGCACGCCCGTTCGTCGTCAAAGGGACCGGGCTGGACCCGATGGACAGGCAGATCCTGCAGCTCATGCTCGCCGGCCTCACCGATCAGGCGCTCGCCCACCAGCTCGGCACCTCGGCCCGCACGGTCCAGCGCCGTCTCCGCGCCCTCATGGAGACGACGGGCGCCACCACGCGGATGCAGCTCGGCTGGCACGCCTACCGCCGCGGATGGGTCTGACCGCATTACCTGTTCTGCCGGCGGGCCGGACGTGGCCCAGCACGAGCTCGCTGAGCGGATAAGCCTGACCAAGCCCGAGGGGTCAGCGGTCCCGGCCGCGAGTACCGCTACACCTGCCGGTGGGCTACGCCCTGCTTCAGGGCACCTCGATGGCATCTCCCCAGGCCGCCGGCGCCGCCGCGCTGCTGCTCTCCGCCACCAAGCGGAACGGATCCCGCCACCTCGGCTGAGCTGCGCAACGCCATCTACTGGACTGCGGAGTTCAACAAGGACGAGCTGGCGTTCGCCGAACCCGCCCATGCGGGCAGTTGCGGGGCCTTGTGGGAGACTCCCCACTGCGACGAGCCAGGCTGACGACGAGGATTCCCTGCGCGCCGGGGAGCTCGTTCCGGTCGACGGGGGAACTTGGGGCGGGCTGCTGTTCGACAACCCGAGAATCGGGCTTGCGCCGACCTTGACCTGGAGCTTTCGCTTCCCGTTCATGGAGGTGACCCGGACTACGGGAGCAGCCCGGTCTTCGTGGACATCGAGTGGCTGCCCCTTTCCGTGCCCAGTTGGCGCAGCATGGCAGGCCATGTAGTTCGGGGCGCGGAGGAACCGGCTGAGTGCAGCGTCTACTTCTTCCAGCACCACCAGTACGACCTCATCGATCTCGCGATCGTCGAGCAGCGGGACTTGAGGATTCATGCCCACGCCTCGCTGACGGGTGACCTGGACAGCCTTGGCATCGACCCTGTTACGGCAGACGCCTGGCTGCGCTTCACGGGCATCAGGGTTTACCTGGAGGCCGCAACCGCCGCTGATTCAGCACTCGCTCGACTCCAGGGCTTTACTGACATTACCGGTTTGTCCTACTCGCCAACGCCCAATAGCCCTTCCTTCCGATTTGCGCCTGCCGACTCCTGAGCGGTCCTCTCAGGAAACGACTCGACGCGTAGGGCCGTGGACGCAAGGATCTTTGGTTATGGCTTGGAACACCGTCCAGCCTCAGCCGGTGACCGGCGACGTGGTTCCAGTCCTGTGGCTGTGTGGCCCTCCCGGTGTCGGCAAGACCGCGGTCGGCTGGGATATCTACTCGGCGTTGATCCGGTCTGGTGTCCAGACCGGCTACGTGGATGTGGATCAACTCGGGATGTGCTATCCGGAGCCGGCTGGCGATCCCGGGCGACACCGGATGAAGACACGCAATCTGAATGGTGTCATCGCCGGGTACCGGGCGGCGGGAGCCCGGTGCGTGGTGGTCTCGGGCGTCGTCGACGCCCGTCACGGCGTGCACCGCGATGAGCTGACACAGGTGGCGTTGACGGTCTGCCGGCTACGGGCCGAGGAGGAGCAGCTGGCACAGCGGTTCGTCGGCCGGCAGGGACACAACGGCGGACTGGCACAGGCATTGCAGGAGGCCGCCAACCTGGACACTGGCACTGTTGCCGAGGTCTGCGTGGACACCAGTGGGCTCACCGTGGCCGACGTGGCGCGGCAGGTGCGCGACCGCGTGAGCGGTTGGCCCGGGCTGAGCGACCCGCAACGGCCGTTGTCGCCCGTCCGCAGCGACTCTGCAGACGGCCTCGGAGCTGGTGTGGACCCTGACGGGCGCGTGCTGTGGCTGTGTGGCGCCACCGGTGTCGGCAAGTCCACCATCGGTTTCCAGGTCTACCTGAAGGTTCTCGGCGCCGGGCTGACGGCGGCCTACATCGACCTGAATCAGATTGGCTTCTGCGGCCCTACGCCTGCCGATCATCGCCTCAAGGCCCGCAACCTCGCGGCCCTGTGGCGTACCTACCGGGACGCTGGCGCTCAGGCGCTGGTCATGGTCGGCCCGGCAGAGGACGAGGCGGCCCTCGGCGTGTACGGCGACGCGCTGCCCGCATCGGCGGTGACCGTGTGTCGCCTGCACGCCGACCGTGACACGCTGACCAGCCGGATCATGCTTCGCGGCCAAGGTCGTGGCAGCTGGTCGGAGCCGGGCGATCCACTGGTCGGCAAGCCCACCGCGCACCTGCTGAGCGTCGCCGACCAGGCGGCGCAGGAGGCGGAGGCTCTGGAACGAGCCGCGATCGGCCATCGGATCGACACCGACAGGCACACGATCGCAGAAATCACCGACCTGGTGGTGGCCCGAACCGGGTGGCCGGACCAGCTGCCATAGCCCACGCCATCACTGCTGGGCGACGCAGCTTCCGGGATGGCCCGCCGCTCGCTGACAGTGATCCGCTTACCTCAGGGGTGCTGGCGCCCATCGATATTTGGGAAGGGACGGGCGCCAGAGCCACCAGTGCCAGTAAGTGATCAGGTACTTGTTGGTTGCTTTCCCGGCTGTCCACGGTGAGTGGTCGCCCGGCAGTCGTGTCGTCGGAGAGCCGCAGCGTCAGGGCTGCGTCGGCCAGGTTCGAGCCGCCTCACCGCACGGTTCGCCGCTGACGAACAGTTCGACCAACACGACCGCTCACCGCGGTCGTCGCATGTCTCCCCGCCTGGTTCTCGGGGTTGCTCCCGGCGTCGATGATCTCTATGCTCCGTGGACGTCACGAGTGGTCAGCGTCAAGCCTCCCGGCTTGCTGACCCGGCAACCGCGCCACCCGCGCACGGTGCCCCCGGGAGAAGACCAGGCCGACCGCTAACTGCGGCCCGGCAAGAGCGGGTGCCTCGAGGCACCGGAAGGCGAGTTCACCGTGCCATTCGAAGAGCTGGATCTGGCCGCTTTCGCAGTCTGCCTGACCTGCGGATGCCTCCAAGGTGGTGTCCCGCGCGAGCAGCGGTGCCGCTGCCAGCCACGTACGCCGGACTGGGAGCAGCAGTGGCAGGGGCAGGACATCTCCAGCGACCTCGACCTGTGCGTGTTGTGCGTCCGGGACACGGTCACCACCCGAACCCGGTGGTCGTGGCTGGGCTGCGAAACCTGCCGGCACGTCTCGCAAGTCGTCGGCGAACGGTACGGCCACCGCAGCGCACTGCCACTGGGACGACACTCGATCATGAACGGCGACGTGGTCCAGCCGCCGGCGGCCACGGCCACCGAGGTCACCGGCTCGCTGATCGCCGCAACCCGGCGCTGGAACGCACTACGCGAATGGCGACAGGCGGAGTTCGACCGACTCGCCGAGCCGCTACGCGCAACGGGCCCGACCGTGCCCCTGATCGAATGGCAGCGGCGATGGCCACCATCGCTCGGGGCGAGCGTCGATGCCTTCGACCGCTACGGCGCCGTGCCCGTACCCACCGACCTCAGCAGCCTGCGACAGGCCCAGGCCAGGTTCCGATCCTCGGCGCGTTGACCGCCATCCCGGCGCAGCTGCTGTTGGTGGTGCCCGGCATCGTCGACGGCAGCTGCGTTGGCCCTCTCCTCGCCGGCGGTCCGTACCCCAGATGGCGCGCCACCGGACGCGCCGTCGTGGCTGGTGGTGCGGGCCAGGCCGGGACCGGCCGTTCTCGGTGCCCGTCATCCGACCTTGGTGAGCGTCCCCCAGCCGATCGGGCTGTCGGTACGTTCCCGGGTGAAGCGGAAGGCTACGGTCATGCGGCCGTCGGCGAGCAGCCGGAAGTCCAGATTCACCTCGCGGCTGCACTGAGATCCGGTGCGGATCTCCTCGGTCACCTGCAGCCGCCGAGCCTGCGCCACCTCCAGCGTGAGCGTGCCCTGACACTCGAGCTCCGGATACCGGACCGTGCCAACCTGATCGCCGGCCGCTCCGACCTTGAGGGTGACGACGCTGGTGTAGGGGCTTCGCGGACTGTTGGGCTGGGTGATTTGACCTCGCCATGTGCCGACGAAGGCCTGGGGCACGGAGCTGGTGGCAGGATCGGCGCCCGGCCAGAGCCGAGCGTCGCCGAGCACGCCGTACGGAGTGTCGGAAACCTCGCATTCGCCGGCAACCTTGATCGCCGAGACAACCAGTTCCCCGACGCCGCTCAGATCGATGTCCACTGGTTCGCTGCGGTCGGGCGACACCTCCACGGACTGGACGACGTTGCCGTCGAGCGTGAAATCGACGCGGGCGGTGACATCAGCGGGCGTCTCCCCGCTGAGTCCGACGAAGCTGCGCAGGCGGCGGTAGCCATGGCCGAGCTGGTATGTCAACGTGGCCGGCGTCCCCTCGCAGCCGACCCACGCACCGGTCGAGTGAGGATACGTTGAACCGTCGAAGACTCCGGTGACCTGCTGGCCGCTGCTTCCGGCGGCGGACGCCGACGGGTCGAGTGTGTACAGGTAGACGGACTTGCCGGTGGGTGCGGGTCCGGGTGCCTGTTCCCACCAGACCGATACGTCGACGAGGTCCGCCGCGGCGCCGCGGTCGTTGACCCACATGTCCGCCGCGAGCCGCCCCCACTTCACAATCTCGATGGCCCGGAGCCACCGCAGCGCCGCGACCGCCCGTTGCGCGTTCGGCGGAACGCGCCGATACGACTTCCACAGTTCCTGGTCGGGGTCGACTCCCCGCAGCCGCACCTCGTGCTCGAGCGTGTGCTGCAGACAGCCGGTCATTCCGCTCACCGCGCCAGCGATGTCGCGCGCGGTGAGATCCTCTGCCGTGCCGAGCATTCGGACCACACAGTCGATCGTCCAGATCCCCAGTTCCTTGCCGCCGGGCGCTGGTAGGTCCGCGCCAACCTGTTGCGCGACCTCCATCGCCAGCCACACCACGGCGGCACCCCCGTCGGCACGCGCGTGGCCCTCGAGGTGTCCGCTCGCGGTGGCCGGCGGGTCGTAGACGACCTGGGCCGAGCCGGTGGGAAGGAGGAACACGCGCTTTCGACCGGTCTCGGCGGCAACCTTCTGCAGGAAGCCGGACAGGCCGTCGTCGAGCAGCGAGCCGGACCAGCCCGCGAAGGGGGTGTCGAGGTCGACCGCCACCGGGTAGCCGCGGTTGTTGACCAGGTTGAGGTCGAACCCGAACCCTTCGCGTCCGACGCACGCGAAAATCTGCGCGTTGGCGTCCTCAACGGTCAGCACCTGGCTGATCCATTCCGGCTTGGGGTCCGACGTGCAGTCCGGGCGGGTGGCCCTGCTGCCCAGGAGCCGCCCACTCTGGTACTCGAGCCAGCTCGCCGCACTGACGATGCCGCTGCCGGCATCGTTGACCCGGTCCAGGATCCAGGTCTTGAACGAGAATCCGCTCAGCTGCGCGACCAGTCGGCGATTTCCGGGGTCCGCGACGGTTTCGGTCGGAAGCCACCAGCCGCTCACGTCGTCGAACGTGGCGACGAGCGGGCGCGTGTCCGGTGGGACCTTGCCGGGGTCGTACGGCATGGTCAGCTCCACCGGTCGGATGGGATCGTGATCGGCGATGATCTCCCACGACTGCCCGTCGGGTTGCAGCAGGCCGAGCCGGTCCAGGGCAGGGGCGCGACGCGGTTCGAGACGTACCCGCGTCCCGCTCGGCAGCGCGCCGGCGGGTACGCGCAGCGAGGCGCCCTGCGGATGATGCAGGACGAGTCCGTTGCCGGTCACGGTGCCGGATCCATCGCCTGCCGCCTGGGGGGCGGTGGCCCGGCTGGCGACGACCACCACCGCGCCGACCAGGAGGAGACCGACCACAGCGACCGTGAGCATGACGACGCGGGCCCGCGTGAGCGAGGCGTTCACCATGCGTTGACGGTAGGTAGTTACCACATGAGGCGGACTCCGCCACGACGGCCGGTTTCCCTCCCGATCGACTGCCTCGGTAGACCGGACGACTTTCCTCACCGGCCTTCCGGGCCGGTCTCCTTGTCGGCCGACCGAGCCGTGCTGGCACGGGCGCGGTCAGGACAACGCGCTACCTGGCATGTCGTACCGCCCGCGGCCGAAAGTGCCGTGATGCCAGCACACCGGCATCAACGCCCGCCGTCGGCGCGGAACCGCGCCGACCGGTCCAGGGGCCGTCGTGGCGGGCCTGCTGCGCGACGCCGTTGAGGGTCAGCCGGGTCGCCTACGCCCATATGCATGCCGCCGGTGGTCCGGCGAGCGGGCGGCCCGAACGGCGAAACCTCAAGTAATGCTCAAGATGTTGACCAGGCCTTACACGGTCTTAGACATTTTGATATTTCTATATATGAAAGGGGGTGGAAGCTCTTCGGCTCTCGCAGTGATTGACCCTTGTCCGGGATTCGGCACTCGTTCAGCACGGCGACAAGCACAAGGAGAATGTCTATGCGTACCTGGATGAGGAGAGGTCTGCTACCCGCAGCAGCTCTCCTTGCATTGGCCCTGCCCTTCAGCAGCAGTCTCGTTCTTAATTCGGCCGCCCTCGCGGCCCCGCGCATCACCACCCCCGAGCAGTTCTTCGGCTTCCCACTCGGCTCCGAAGGCAAGCTCGCCCGCTGGGACGACCTGGTGAGGTACTACAAGCTCGTCGCGGACAAGTCCGAGAAGGTGCTTTACCAGGAGATCGGTAAGACGGCGACAGGGCAGCCCTTCCCGCTCCTCACGGTCAGTTCGCCGGGCAACCTCAAGAAACTCGACCGGATCAAGGAGAGCAACCAGCGACTGGCCGATCCGCGCGGCCTGAGCGAGGCGGAGGCCAAGAAACTCGCCGCGCAGAGCAAGTCCGTCTTCCTGCTGGAAGCCGCGATCCACTCAACCGAGGTGGGCACCGCACAGGTCATTCCGAACATTCTCCACCGGCTCGCCGACGAGAAGTCGACCACGGTTTCGGAAATTCTCGACAACGTGGTACTGCTCATCATCCCGGCCCAGAGCCCGGACGGCACGGAATGGGTGGGCGACTACTTCAACGAAACCGCCGGAACGAACTACGCTCGCACCTATCCCGACCTCTACCAGAAATACATCGGGCACGACGACAATCGTGACTGGTTCATGATGACGCAGCCCGAGACGCAGATCAGCGTCGCCCTGCAGAACGAATGGAAGCCGCAGGTCGTCCAGAACCTGCACCAGATGGGCAACAGCCGGGGCCGGATCTTTATCCCGCCGTACCTGTCGCCGAACGACCCGAACATCGACCCCATCACCGTCCAGCAGACCAACTCCCTCGGCATGGAGATTTCGCGGAGCCTGACCGCCGAGGGCAAGAAGGGCGTGCAGTGGGGCTCGACCTACGACTACTGGACGCCGTCGCGCCAGTACATGACCTACCACGGCGCGCCGCGCATCCTCGTCGAGGCGGCGAGCGCGCAGGACCTCGCCTACACCTACAAGAGCAGCAACGGTGGCCCGATCGGTCCGCAAGAGCCGGACACCAACTTCATCGAGCCGTACGACCAGTCCACCTGGACGCTGGCGCAGATCGTGGACTACCTCGACACGGCGGTCTTCGGCGCGCTGAGCAACGTCGCCAAGTACAAGACTGAGTGGCTCTACAACTTCTACCGCACCCAACGCAACGCGGTGGACCCGAGCGCCGACAAGCCGTTCGCCTACGTGGTTCCGGCCGGTCAGCGGGATCCGTTCGCCACGTACGAGCTCCTGACCACCCTGCAGACCGGCGATGTCGAGATCGAGCAGGCCATCTCCGCCTTCACGGCCAACGGCAAGCGGTACGACGCCGGTTCCTGGGTCATCCGTTACGCACAGCCCTACGGCCGGTTCGCCAAGACCCTGCTGGAGGTGCAGCGCTACCCGGACCTGCGGGAGTACCCGGGCGGCCCGCCGCAGAGCCCGTACGACGTGACGGCGCAGACCCTGCCGATGCTCCTGGGCGTTGCTGTCGACACCGTCGCGAAGCCCTTCACCGCCTCAACTACGCAGGTCAAGCAGGTGCAGCCGGCCAACCCGGCGTTCCCCGGCGACCCGGGAGGCAACGGTGCCTACCTGGTCGGCCCGGAGTCCTACGGCACGGCGATGATGATCGCCGCGCTGCAGAAGGCCGGTGCGAGAACCTTCCGTGCCAGCGCCGAGTTCTCGGCCGGCGGGCGTACCTACGCCCCGGGCACGCTGATCGTCGAGCCGAGCAAGGCGGCGCAGACCGCCCTGCAGGATGTCTCCCGGAAGACCGGCATCCCCGTCTTCAGCGTTCGGCAGGCGCCGCAGGTGGCGGCGGAGCAGCTCAAGGACAACACCCGGGTCGGCCTCTTCCGGGGCATCAACAACATCCCGGGCGGCTGGATGAAGTGGCTGTTCGAGCAGTATGGCATCGGCTTCAACGAGGTCGTCGCCGCCGACTTCGCCGGCGACCTCAACGCGAAGTTCGACACGATCGTGCTCCCGGCGGGGATCAGCCGGACCAAGATCGTCTCGGGCCTGAACCGGGACCGCTACCCGGCCGAGTGGTCCTGGGCGTACGGGGTTGGCGAGGCCGGCTGGGCCGAGCTGCGCAAGTTCGTCGAGGACGGCGGGACGCTGCTGGCGATCGGCGACTCGGTGGCGACCGCGCGCCAGCTGGCCTCGCTGCCGATCACCCCGGCGCTTCCCTCCGACGAGCACCAGTTCTTCTCGCCCGGCAGCATCCTCAGCCAGCGGTTCGACACCTCAGACCCGGTGGCCTGGGGTATGCGCCCGGACACGCCGGTGTGGTTCGGCGAGAACGACCAGGCGTACACCGTCACCGGCGGCGACGTGGTCTCCTCGTTCCCCAAGTCCGGTGAGCAGTTGCAGAGCGGCTGGCTCATCGGCGGGGAGCACCTCAACGGCAAGGCCAACATCGTCAAGCACCAGGTGGGCGAGGGTCTGATCGTGACGTTCGGTAGCGAGCCGACCTTCCGTACCTGGTCTCGTGACCCGAGCAAGCTGCTGTTCAACGCGATCTACCACGGCCCGTCGACCCCAGTGGACGCGGCGGCCCTGCCGCGGGCGCTCCGCGGCTAGCCGCGGCGTCGAACCAGGGCTCCGGACACCGAGGGGGTCGCGTCCCGGCGGACGCGGCCCCCTCGCCGCCAGCGGCCCGCAAGATCCTAGGCACTCCCCCCGACCTTTACGGAGGTTGTCTTGTCCCTCGACCAACGCCGGCGTATGCCAGCCCGACGGATCGCCACCCTGACCACCCCGGTCGTCACCGCCGCGCTGGCGGCAGCGGCCGTACTCGCCATCACATCGACCGGCGCCGACATGCCGGACGGCCCGCCGTCCGGCGCAGCCACCGGCGGTGTCACCGCCGCCACAGAAATCCAGAGCGTCGCTTACCAGACAGTGGTCGCCGAAGCCAAGACGAAGAAGCCCAAGGTGACCGTGATCGGCACCGGCGGCACGATCGCCGGCGTCGCCACCTCCCGGAGCAGCTTCACCAACTACCGAGCCGGCCAGATTCCGATCGACCGGATGGTCGCCCAACTCCAACCCGAGATCGGCGAGGTCGCCGACGTGTCCACCGTGCAGTTCGGCAACAAGGGTTCCGGCGGCTACAGCATCGCCGAGCTCCACGCCCTCACCCTCGCCGTGGAGCAGGCGCTGCAAACCTCCGACGCGGTGGTGGTCACCAGCGGGACGGACACCATGGAGGAGTTCGCGTACTGGCTGGACCTGACCGTGCAGAGCCGCAAGCCGGTGGTGATGACGGGGGCGATGCGCCCGTGGGCGGCCGGCACGGCTGACGGGCCGCAGGTGATCGGCGCGGACGGTCCCGCGAACCTCTACAACTCGATCGTGCTGGCCGCCAGCCAGTCCACGTACTGCTACGGCACCGTGCTGATGCTCAACGACGAGTTCCACACGGCGCGGGACGTGACCAAGTCCAGCACCACCCGGATGGACACCTTCCAGACCCGTGAGCTGGGCGCACTCGGCTGGATCGACGGCTCGGAGATCAAGGTCGGCCGGGCGCCGTCCCGGGTCGCCGACTGCGATCAGAAGAACCGCTGGCTGACCCCGTTCAAGCTGAGCGACGTCAAGGTGGAGTCGCTGCCCCGGGTCGAGGTGGTCTACAACTACCAGCAGGCCGGCGGTGAGGCGATCACCGCGTTCGCCGACGCAGGGGTCAAGGGCATCGTGACCGCGGGTACGGGAGCCGGCGGCATCTCCTCTGCCCAGTCCGCCGCCCGGTCCCGGGCGATCGCCAAGGGCGTCTTCTTCGTCAGCACCAGTCGGGTCGGCTCCGGCTCGGTCAGTGGCGGCAGCAGCACCGCCCCGATCTTCGACGGCGACGACCTGCTGCCGCAGAAGGCCCGGCTGCTGCTGATGCTGAGCCTGGCGATCGCCCCCGGGGACGCGGTGAAGGTTCGCCAGCTGGTCGAATCGCTCGGCAACCCGGAGTGGAACACCGCTCCCCCCGGCAATCCGCAGAACTGACGGTCGGGGGCCGGCACAGCGCGCTGCCGGCCCCCTGTCCCGCCATGATCGCCAGCCGGGGGGCGAGGAGTACTGGGGAACAAACCACTCGAGAGCCGCGAAGCTGGGCTCCCCGATGTGGCCGGCTCGGGCGAACGAGCCCGAGGGGCACCTTCTCGGCTCGTACCGCATCACCACCGCCCCCGAGGGGAACTCCAGCCGGCTCACGAGCTTCAGGTCGATATGTTCCGATAGCCCCGCGAACAATGTCGGCCCGTGACCCGCCATCCGGGGCTGCACCACGAACTCGTATTCATCGATCAATCCCAGCTCCGCCAACGCCAGCGGGAGCTGCACGCCTGACACGAACAGTCCCTTACCCGGCTCCCGCTTGAGCTGCTCAACGACCTTGCCCAGATCCCCGCGCACAAGCTCCGCGTTCCAATCGACCCGCTCCAGGGCGCTCGACACGACGTACTTCTTCGGCGCGTTGATCGTCCGGGCGAAGGGTTCCATCCAATCAGGCCTCGACCCCGGCGGCGCCGCCGGCCGCCACGCTGCCTCCATCATCTCGTACATCACCCGGCCAAAGAGAACTGCATCGGCCCGGGCGAGGCGTCGCCTCAAGAGGCGTTGATGACCTGGCCTCGTGCTTCGGGGTCCCGGATCCGGGCATGGTGTTGCTCGGCCCAGGCGGCGAGGTTGACCGCCGCGTTGACCTCCCGGTCCGCCGTATGCCGACACTCGTCACAGCGGAAGATGCGTACGGACCAACTTGCGTGATTCCGGAGATGATGAGCCGGCCGCGTTCACCGGTGCCCATCGGGTCTGGCTCGCCCGTCGCGGCGGCGGATCCACGCCGTGTAGTACCTGGGTCAGATTGGGATGACCGGGCCGCCGCCGGCGATGCCGCCATACAGGCCGGGTTGGCCGGTCAACACGCTGCAGCCCAGGTCGATCGTGGCGAGCACCGCGGTGGCGGCGTCGACCCTGCCGACCGTGTCGAGGGTGACCGCGAGGGCATGCCAGCTGTCCGCGGCGGCGAGAGGATCTCGGCGATCGGATGGTCGACGAGCAGTTGCAGATGGGCGCGATAACCATCAACAGGTCCAACCTGCCGATCTACGACATGTTCGTCGAACTGCCTTCGGACCTCTCGGCCTCAGGCCAGCCGGCAAGTTCCACGGGGGGCACTTCGTCGCAGGCGACGGTTCGGCGTGGTCACGAACGCGGTCACCGCGGCGGCGGGTCCATGAGGTCGGGGCTGGTCCACCCGGTCAGGTCGTAGTCGGCCATGCAGGCCTCGACCAGGTCGAGCATGCCGCGGCCCACCGGCCCGGCGGCACCCTTGCGCAGCACCTGGATCCGGTTCTCCTCGGCGTTGCCGGCGTGGCTGCGTTCGTACAGCTCATGGCGCCCGGCAAATTCGCTTCCGACCGCGTCCCACAGCAGCTTCATCACCTTCGCCCGGTCCACCGCGGCGTAACCGTTGGACCCGCGCAGGTAACGGTCCAGGTACGGCCGGATCTCCGGATTGCGCAGATCCTCCACACCGGAGTTCAGGTAGATCAGCCCGCTGCCGACGGTGTGCTGCACCAGCTCCTTCACCTTGCCGTACGCGATGGGCGCCAGCACCCGGTACGTCAGGGCGTACTCCTCGGCCGGCTGCACGAATCCGTCCCCCCAGGGGCCGGCGGACTCGATCATCGCGTCGGACAGCGCCCACAGCAGGTGCCGCCAGGTCATCACCTCGCCGATGTTTGCCTGCACCGACCGGAAATCCCCGGTCCCGTTGATCTCCACTGCGCGCATTAGCAGACCGCAGATGAAGTCCAGCTTGACGGCGAGCCGGGTCATCGCGTGCAACGTGAACCGGGGTAGGAAGCCGGAGCGGTGGAAGAAGGTGTTGGCCCGCTCGACGTCGCCGTAGACCAGGACGTTCTCCCAGGGGATCAGCGCCCGGTCGAAGACGATGACGGCGTCGTTCTCGTCCATCCGGCTCGACAGGGGGTAGTCGAACGGACTGCCGGTGCACGCAGCCGTGTACTCGTACGACGTGCGGCAGAACAACTTCACCCCGGACACGTCCATCGGGGCAAGGAACACCACCCCGAACCGTTTGTCCCGCACGGGCATCCCATGATGGGCGATGAAGTTGTAGTGGGTCAGCGCCGAGCCGGTGGCGACCACCTTCGCGCCGCTGACCACCAGACCCGCGTCGGTCTCCCGCTCGACGTGCACGTAGACGTCGGCCACCTGATCGGGCGGGAGGTTACGGTCCACCGGCGGGTGCACCATCGCGTGGTTCACGTGCAGGACCTGTTCCTGTGCGCGGCGGTACCAGGCGCGGGCGTTGTCACCGAACGGCTCGTAGAAATCCGGGTACGCGCCGAGCGTGGCCAGGAACGACGCCTTGTAGTCGGGCGAGCGGCCGAGCCAGCCGTAGCAGTGCCGCTGCCAGGCGGCGATCGCGTTGCGGGCGGCCCGCAGCTCGGCAACCGACCGCGGCGCCCGGAAAAACCGGTGGGTGAACCCGCCGTTTCCGGTGTCCGTGGCCGTGGTCAGCACGTCGCGCTCGGCCGGGTTCCACAGCGCGTCGTAGAGCCGGGCGATCATCCGGGCATTGTTGCGAAAAGCCAGGTGGGTGGTGACGTCGGAGACCCGCTCGCCGTAGATCCACACCTCCCGCCCGTCCCGGATGCTGTCCAGATACTCAGCTCCGGTGAACGGCGTCCGCTGGGACAGTTGCATCGTCATCGCGATTATCCTCCTCGTTGCCGGCACAGTCGCGCACCAGCGCGGCAACGCGGCGCACGCCCTCGTCGATCTGTTCCGGGTCCAGCGCGCTGCAGGACAGGCGCAGCTCTCGGCGAGGACCGCCTCCGACGTAGAAGTAGCTCATCGGCATCCACAGCACGCCGTAGCGGGTGGCGGACAGGCGCAGCGTGTCGTCGTCGACGACGAACGGCACCCGCAGCACGACGAAGAACCCGGCAACAGGCTGTGTCCACGACACGCCGTACGCCTCACGCACGGCCGGCGGGAACTCCCGTTCGAGGGCGTGCAACAGCATGGTGAGGTTGCGCCGGTAGTGCGCGACCCGGCCCTGGTTCGCCTCGCTTAGTCGCCCGCCGCAGCGCAGCAGCATGCCGCCGATCACGGCCTGGGCGATCGCGGAGGTGTTCACCGTGATCATGCTGCGGATGAGGGCGAGCTGGTCAGCCAGGAGCCCACGGCCGCCGTCCGGCAGGCCCACCCGCTGGTCGGCGACGACGTAGCCGACCCGGGCACCGGGGAAGCAGGTTTTGGCGAACGTCCCGATGTGCACCACCCGGCGGTCTCGGTCCAACGCCTTCAGCGCCGGCACCCGGCAGGAGGAGTCGGCGAGGAAGCCGTACGGATCGTCCTCGATCAGCAGCATCCGGTGCGTGGCCGCGACCTCGAGCAGCTCCCGGCGCTGCGTAAGGGTGAGTGTGTGGCCGGAGGGGTTGGAGAAGTTCGGCACGAGGTAGAGCGCGACGGGCCGGCGCCCGGCGGACCGGATGCGGGCGGCGACCGCGGCCACGTCCGCGGCGGCTAGTCCGTCCGGGCGTTCGGGCACGGCGGCGGTCTCGATGCCGAGCAGCTTCGCCGCGCCGAGCATGCCGACGTAGCACGGCGAGGTCACCAGCAGGACGTCGCGCGGGCTGGCGCACAGCGCCCGCGCCACGGTGAACATGCCTTCCTGGGCGCCGGTGAGCACGACGATCGCGTCCGGGTCGGCGGTGATCCCGTGGTCATGAGCCAGCGTACGGGCGACAAGTGCGCCGATGTGACCGGCGGTCCGTCCGTACTGGAACAGCCGGCGGGTGACCTCCACCCGGTCCAGCCCTAGCTCGTTGCTCAGATGCCGCTGATAGTCGCCGATCAGGCCGGGCAACTCGGCGGGGTCGAAGAAGTCGTCGTAGGGGCGACCGGCGGCCATCGGGATGGCGTGCGGATGCCGGGACGCGATCTCGTTCAGCAGCGACGCCGAGCTCAACACCGGATCGGCCAGGCCGGGGAACAGCCGGTCGGGGCCGAGGTCGTACCCGTCGCGGTCGTTCACGGCCGCTCCGCAGCCGACGCGAGTCGGCCCTGCTCGACCGCCTCGTACAGGGCCCGGATGTTGCCGGAACCGAACGTACGCGCCTGCCTGCGTTCGATCAGCTCGAAGAAGAGCGTGCCCGCCGGGTGAACCGACTGCGTGAAAATCTGCAGGAGATACCCCCAGTGATCACGGTCGACGAGCACGTTCAGCTCGCGCAGCCGCTCGACCTCGCCGGCGATGTCGGGCAGCCGGGCGGCCACGGCGGTGTAGTACTGCGACGGCGCCGGCAGGAAGCGCACCGAACCGTTCTGCAGCGCCCGCACGGCGGCGCCGATGTCCGGGGTGAGGAAGGCGAGGTGCTGCACGCCGGCACCGTGATGCCGCGCGAGAAAGGCGTCGATCTGACCGGGCTGGCCGGCGACGTCCGGTTCGATGAGCGTGAAAGTGACGTCGCCGGTCTCGTTCTGAACCACCTCGGAGTTCATGGCCTGCTCCCCCACCTCGATGCGTTCGGCGAAGATCGAGCGCAGGCCGAAGACGGTGGTGTAGAAGTCCACGCCGGACGCCAGCGTGCCGGCCGGCAGGCAGATCGCGGCATGGTCGACGAGGTGCAGCAGCGGCTCGCCGTCGACCTGGCGGGCGGCTCCGACCGTGCCGGTCGGCACGAAGGTGTGCACCAGGTCCCCGACCCCCCGGACCGTCGCGGTCAGCATCGTGCCAATGCCAGCGGCGGGGCGTACGGCCGGCTCGCGCACCGGCTCGGCGCCGGCGCGCACCGCCGCGTGGTACGCCGTGACCGGGTCGGCGACGCCGAACGCGATGTCCCCCACACCGTCGCCGTGCCGGTCGGCGTACTCGGCGACCGGGCCGGAACCGCCGGCCGGGCTGCTCACCACGAGACGGATCGCGCCGTGCTGCAACACCACCGACTCGCGATCGGGGCTGGACGGGGGCACCGGCGTGGCGGTGAAGCCCATGCCGTCGCGGAAGTAGCCGATCATCGCGGTCGGGTCCGCGCTGTAGAGCTCGATGTACGGGATGCCGCTGACGGTGAGCGGCTCGACGGTCATCAGACGCCCCCCCGATTGCGTCGGATCAGCATGATCCCGTCGCGGATGGTCAGCATGACGCAGGTCAGGTCGGGGCGGGACGCCACGGTGTCGTTGAGCAGCCGGACTCCCCTGGTGCTGTCCTGCTGGTCCGCTTCGTCCAGCACCGCGCCATCCCAGAGCACGTTGTCGACCGCCAGAAAGCCGCCGTCGGAAAGCCGGTCCAGCAGCGGGTCCAAGTAGTCCGGGAAATGTGCCTGATCGGCGTCGAGGAGGATGAAGTCGTACGGCCCCGGCAGCCGTCGAATCGTTTCCAACGCCGGTCCGACGTGGACCGTCACCGAGTAAGCATATTTGCTGGCGGCAATGTGCCGACGGGCTATCTCGGCGTGCTTTTCGCTCAGTTCGCAGGTGTCGATGTGGCCGCCGTCGGGCAGCGCCTCCGCCATCGAGAGAGCGGAGTACCCGGTGAACGTGCCGATCTCCAGCACGCGGCGCGGCTGCTGCGCGTACAGGAAAAACTGCAGGAAGCGCGCCTCCACCGGGCCCACCATCATGACCGGCCGGTCGCAGGACTCCCGGGTCTCCGCGGCGAGGCCGAGCAGATGGTCCGGATCGGCGGTGGTGTGCGCCTGCGCGTATTCCTCGATGCCGGGTACAGTGATTGGAACCCTATTTCCCATGCCATCATTAAAAGGGCGACGCCGGGCGGGTCCCAGGCAATCTTTCAGCGGCCGAACATATCTGTCCAGGTGGAGCGGGGAACCGACTGCGGGCATGAAACACTGCCGGCACCTGATCGACTATCATTGTTTTCCCGAGCCCTCGCGGAGGCATCCGTTGCGTGGTTCACCGCACGTCCCCTGGTACACCGTGGCTGCCCGCGCCGTCCGGATCGCCGCGGTCATGGCCGGCCGCACCGCACTCGCGGTGCCGGCGCTGGCCGCAGCGGCGGCACGAGGCCGCTCCGCGATGCGGACCGAGGCGCTGGGTCAGCTCCACCGGCTGACCATCGCGCTGGGTCCGAGCTTCATCAAAGCCGCCCAGTTGCTGAGCACCCGGCGGGACGTGTTGCCGGCCGGCGTGTGCGAGGTGCTGGGCCAGCTGCACGACCGGGTACCGGCCATGCCGATCGCGACCGCGCAGGCGACCCTGCGCGCCGCATACGCCGGTCGAGCGTGGCCGTTCGAGCGGATCGACTGGGCGGCCGTGGGCAGCGGCAGCATCGCGTGCGTCTACCGGGCCACGATGCCCGACGGCCGGGTGGTCGCCGTCAAGGCCCGCCGCCCGGGCCTCGCCGGGCCGATGCACGCCGACTTCGCCCTGCTGCGTGCGGGCGCGTGGGCCGCCCAGCGGCTGCCCGGTTTCCGCCGCCTGCCCGCCGTGCGCATCGTCGAGCAGGTACGCGACGCCGTGCTGGGCCAGTTGGACTTCGCGGCGGAGGCGACCGCCCTGGAGAGGATGCGGGACAACTTCGCCGGGCACGACCACCTGCGACTACCTGCTCCGCTGCCTGCGGAGTCGGCGGACGGCGTTCTGGTCATGGACTACGTCGCCGGGCTGCGGCGGATGCGCCGCGCCGACCTGCCGCGAGAGACCGCTGAACTGGCGGTACGTCGGATCCTCCGCTGCGCGTACCGGATGTTGTTCATCGACGGCCTGGTGCACTGCGACATGCACCCGGGCAACCTGTACCTCACCGCCGACGGCGAGATCGTGCTGCTGGACATGGGCTTCGTGGTGCACCTTCGGCCTCGGGTGCGCAGGCTGTTCGCCGAGTTCTTCCTCAACATGGCACGCGGCAACGGGGCGTACTGCGCCGACATCATCCTCCGCAGCGCCGAGGGCACTCATCCGGGCGCCGACCTGGAGGCGTTCCGTGCCGACATCGTGGCGCTGGTAGGAGCGGCGAGCAACCGGACGGCTGGCCAGTTTGAGCTCGGACCGTTCGCGGCGAGCCTGTTCGACTTGCAGCGCCGGCACGGCATCGCGGCCGCGCCCGAGTTCATCTTCCCGCTGCTGGCGCTGCTGGTCTTGGAAGGCATGATCAATGAGTACGACGCAGATGTGGACTTCCAGGCCGAGGCGAAGCCGTTGCTGATCAGGGCGTTGCTGACGGGGGTGCCGCGGGAGCCGGCGAGCTGAGTCGGTCAGCCCAGGTCGGCGGTGATCAGTAGCAGGCCCCCGCTGACCCGCTTGGCCGCGCGCACGCGAAGCCCGGCACCGGCCAGCAACGCGCGCAGCTCCGATTCGGTGCGGTGCGCCGGCGGCTCGCCGAGCACCTTCACGACCGGTCGCAGCCACCGCGGCGGGGGGGTGTGCTCCGCCAGCACGAGGGTCCCGGTCGGAGTGAGCACGCGGGCGATCTCCCGCAGCCCGGCGGACTGGTCGGCCCAGTGGCCGAAGGCAGTGGTGCTCAACACGAGATCGATCGAGGCATCGTCGCAGGGCAGCAGTTCCGCTCCCGCCACGAGCAGCGTGGCGCGCGGCAGTTTGCCTCGGGCCACCCGGATCATCTCGGCGGCCGGATCCACGCCGATCAGGTCGGCGTCGGGCCAGCGTTCGGCGGCGAGGCGAAGCAGGCGGCCGGTTCCGCAGCCGACGTCGAGTACGCGGCCGGGCTGGTGTGGGCCGGCGGCGGCGAGTACCTCGGGGTCGGCACGCCGGCAGCCGAACTGCCCCCAGTGCCGGTCGTAGCGGTCGGCGATCCGGTTGAAGCTCTCGACGGAGTGGGCGTCGCCCATGGCTGTCGCCTCTCTGTGCGCACGGGACATGTCCGCCCAGGCGGGCCCAGGCGGACATGCAATCACTCCGATCAGGCCTTGACCGTGCTCGCCGCGTGGACGAACTCGGCCGCCTCCGCCTGCGAGGTGTGCAGATCCTCCAGGCGGCTGGCGTAGTCGCCGGTCACGTACTGACCGACGATCTTGCGGGTGGCGAGCATGTGCATGACCGGCTCGCCGTCGAGGTTGTCCACGTCGTACATGGCGACGCGGTCACCCGGGGCCATCTCGCCGATGGCGCCGATCGGCGGCAGGGCACCGAACACCCCGGAGATGTTGACCGGGTCCTTGTTGATCAGGGTCTTGCCCTGCTCCAGCAGCTCCAGCTGGAAGTACACGTCGAAGTAGCCCTTGAACCGGCTCTCGAAGCTGTCCGGCGCGATCAGGGCCTCCTCGCCCATGCTCTTCAGCCGCGGGTTCAGGGTGAACAGGAACTCACCCAGCTGCTCGCTGCGGCCCCGCAGGTTCATCTGCAGGATCTCCACGACGATCTTGGTCGGGTCCTGCACGGCCGGGAAGCTGCGGTTCACGACGAACCAACCGTCGGCCTCGATCGTCTCCGTGCCGCCAGCGATCTCGATGACGGCGTCGGTCCACAACCGAAGGTAGTCGGTGCCTCCGGGCGGGAAGTAGTTGACGGTCACCTTGCCCTCCTTCGTCAGGCGTAGGCGTAGCGAATGCTACTTCAGCATCGTATAGCGATCTCGTTAACAGTCAACAAATCTGTCAATACCCCTGGCCGAGGCGAGGCATCCGATGCGGCCGATTAGAGAGGTATTGCTGCGAGCGCCCGGAACTGGGCCGGTGTGCGTGAAGTCGTGGCGCACCCACGCCGATCAGGCAGTTGGCAGCAAGCCCCCACAAGCTCCGGCCCGACCGCGGCCACACTGGCTACCTGTCGGACCATCGACAGATCTTTCAACCGCAGTTCGCGCTGCTCAGAATGGTCGCGGTTTTAGGATCAAACCCCTTTGCGAGACGCACACACATTGACACTCGATGTTGCCGATGCGAGTCTGGGGTCCGCCTGAGCATCGACGACTCCCACGGACTTCAGGAGGGGTGCGCCATGGTAGGTGCGCGATGTCTGTGATCAAGCACAAGGGGACGGATAGAGCTATCCGCGAGATCGATGTCAAGCTTGTCCGATGGCCAGCGGACGAACGCAAACGGGAACAGTTTAGAAACTTGGGTATTCCAGTCCTGCTGGTCGTCGAGGCGGGATGCCAGCCTCCGATCTGCGCGGACGCACGCGAGGACTGGATCCGAGCCCCCGTCAGTCGGGGCGACCTGGAGGCCCGGATCGCGACCCTAAGGGCTAAGGCGTGGGCCGGGCGCCTGCCCGAGATCGATCCGGTCGGAGTGATCCGATACAACGGCAGATCCTGTTCCGTGTCGCCCACGGAGGCGGACCTGCTGCACTGTCTGGTCCGCGACTTCGGCGAGGTGGTGGCGCGCTCGACGTTGCTGGACTGCCTGCCGGAGCGGCCAGCCCGGTGCCAGCGCAACGCCCTGGATCTGCATATCATGCGCATCCGGCGGCGCATCGGCATCATGGGCCTGGTGATCCGGACCGTGTGGGGCCAGGGGTACCTGCTCGAAGTCGCGAAGTGACGCCGGCCCGTCACCATGACGGTCATCGACGGCGGCCCAGGGCGGCAGCATCGCATCCGTTCGGGCCGCCGTTCCGTCTTCCCTGGGGCGGCCAAATCATTCCACCGACCAACAGATAGCTATATACTACTTAATCCTTTTGTTTGAATGCCCGTACGGTCACTCGCCGTATCCGCCTGCAGAGCGAGGAGGGCACATGTTCGAGCGATTCACCGATCGGGCGCGCCGAGCATTGATCCACGCCCAGAGCGAGGCCCGGCTCTTCAAGCACAACCACGTCGGCACCCCGCACGTCGCGCTCGGGCTTCTGCAACAGGAGGACTGCCTCGCCGCGCGGGTGCTGCTCGGCCTGAACGTCTCGCTCGACGAGGTGCGCGACAAGATCGTGCAGTCCCTGAGCCAGAAGCCGGAGAGCGGCGAGGGCCACATCCCGTTCACACCGCGGACGAAAGCGGTCCTCGATCTGGCCCTCGACGAGGCGCTGGGGCTCAGTCACAACTACATCGGCACCGAGCACATCCTCCTCGGGCTGGTCCGGGAGGGGCAGGGCGACACCGCCAAGCTGCTGATCGGGTTGGGCGTCGACGTCGACCGGGTGCGGACCCAGGTGGGGCTGCTGTCGTCCGAGCCGGCCGTGGAGACGGCGCGGCCGTCCCGCATCACCACCGAGCCGCAGTACAACAAGTCCGTCCTGCTCGAGCAGTTCGGTCGCGATCTCACGCGGGCCGCCACCGACCGTCAACTCGACCCCGTGGTAGGCCGCGACGCGGAGATCCACCGGGTGATGCGGGTGCTGTGCCGCCGTACGAAGAACAACCCGGTCCTGATCGGCGAGCCCGGCGTCGGCAAGACCGCGGTCGTCGAAGGGCTCGCGCAGCGCCTGGCCAGCGGAGCGGTGCCGGCCCGCCTGCGGGGCAAGGCGTTGTACACCCTCGACCTGGGCGCGCTGGTGGCCGGCTCGCGCTACCGCGGTGACTTCGAGGAACGCCTGAAGAAGGTGCTGAAGGAGATCCGCACCCGGGGTGACGTCATCCTGTTCATCGACGAGGTGCACATGCTGGTCGGTGCCGGCGCGGGCGAGGGCGCGATGGACGCGGCGAACCTGCTCAAGCCGATGCTGGCCCGTGGCGAGCTGCAGACCATCGGCGCCACCACCCTCGACGAGTACCGCAAGCACCTGGAGAAGGACGCCGCTCTCGAGCGCC
>NZ_JBEYER010000098.1:0-26028 GCF_040634005.1 Micromonospora sp. NPDC007271 | reverse complement strand
GGCGGTTGACGGCGGCTCGGCGGCAGGCGGCCGCGGCGGGTACGGGGGGTGCCCACGCCCGGCCGGGCGGGAAAGGGAGGAGCCCGACGATCAGGCGGGCTTGGCGGTCTCGACGACGAAGGGGGTGCCCTGCTGGCAGGTGGTCATCAGGTCGGGCTGGGGATGGCCGGTGACGGTCACCCGGGCACCGGCCTTCAACACGTCGCGCGGGCCCCCGACCAGCAGATTGCCGTCCAGCAGCAGGCAGCCCGGCTCCACCCCGGCCTGCACCGTGCCGGTGAGTGTGGCGGCGCCGGGAGACGTCGGCGCCGGGCCGGTGGGGGCGGTCGGGTCACTCGGCGTGACGCTCGGGTCGGGGCTGGGCGTGCTGGTCACCGGGCCTCCCGTCGGGCCGGGGCTGGCGGGTTCGACGACCGGGTCGGCGCAGGCGCTGAGCGCCACGCAGGCGACCAGGGTGACGAACACCCTCCGAGGAGTCTTCATGAGCGGTTGGACGCGCCGGGCCATCGATCCGTTCCAGTGCGTCAGCCGCGGCCGGCCGCGGCGGCCTTCATGTCCCGCTTGAGCTCCTGCGGCAGCGAGAAGGTGAGCCGCTCGTTGGCGGTGGTGACCTCCTCGACGTCGGTGAAGCCCCGCTCGGCCAGGTGCGCGAGCACCTCCTGGACCAGTTCGTCCGGCACGCTGGCGCCGGAGGTGACGCCGACCGTACGGGCGTCGGCCAGCCAGGCGTCGTCGATCTCGTGGGCGAAGTCGACCAGGTGCCCGGCGCGGGCGCCGGCGTCCAGCGCCACCTCGACCAGGCGTACCGAGTTGGACGAGTTGCGCGAGCCGACCACGATCACCACGTCGCAGTCCGGGGCGATCTCCTTCACCACGTGCTGACGGTTGGAGGTGGCGTAGCAGATGTCGTCGCTGGGCGGCGACTGCAGCAGCGGCAGCCGCTGCTTGAGCCGGGCGACGGTCTGCAGCGTCTCGTCGACCGAGAGGGTGGTCTGGGAGAGCCAGACGACCTTGGCCGGGTCGCGCACGGTGACCTTGTCGACGCCGTCCGGGCCGTCGACGAGCTGGATGTGCGCGGGGGCCTCCCCGGCGGTGCCGATGACCTCCTCGTGCCCCTCGTGCCCGATCAGCAGGATGTCGTAGTCCTCGGCGGCGAACCGCCGGGCTTCCTGGTGCACCTTGGTGACCAGCGGGCAGGTCGCGTCGATCGCCTTCAGCGAGCGCGCCTTCGCCTGCTCGTAGACCTCGGGTGCGACGCCGTGCGCGGAGAAGATCACGGTGGTGCCCTCCGGCACCTCCTCGTTCTCCTCCACGAAGATCGCGCCCTTGGCCTCCAGGGTCTGGACCACGTGCTTGTTGTGCACGATCTGCTTGCGGACGTAGATCGGGGCGCCGTAGAGCTTCAACGCCTCCTCGACGGTCTGCACCGCCCGGTCCACGCCGGCGCAGTAGCCGCGGGGCTTGGCCAGGAGCACGCGCTTGCCGGTCCGGTGAGTCGTCTCAACCTCAGTCACCCGACCATCGTACGTGCCCGGAATCTCCAGGGCAGCGGCTGGCAGAACGGGCAGACCTACCTCCCCACCCCCGCCTGAACCCGTTGATCATGAGGTTGGCGCCGGCGCGGTGGATTGACACCGCCGCCAACCTCATGATCAACACGGGTCCGTCGGGAGTGGGCCGTAGGGTGGGCGGGTGAGCACGGGCGAGGTGGGGCGCAGCGGGGCGGAGCCGGGGCGGAGCACGTCGGAGGAGCCGTGGCCGGTCCGAGTGGTCAGCCAGAAGATCGGCGCCTGGATCGCCCGGCTGGGCTGGGTCTGGGTGGACGGGCAGGTGGCCCAGATCAGCCGCCGGCCCGGCGCCACCACGGTCTTCCTCACCCTGCGTGACCCCTCGGCCGACCTCAGCCTGACCGTCACCACCAACCGCGACGTGCTCGACGCGGGCGCGCCGGAGCTACGCGAGGGCGCCCGGGTGGTGCTGCACGCCAAGCCCGAGTTCTACGCCGCCCGGGGCACGCTTAGCCTGCGCGCGGACGAGATCCGCCAGGTCGGGCTCGGCGAGCTGCTGGCCCGGCTGGAGAAGCTCAAGAAGCTGCTCGCCGCGGAGGGGCTCTTCGACCGTGCCCGCAAGCGCCGCCCGCCGTTCCTGCCCGCGCGCATCGGTCTGATCACCGGTCGCGCGTCGGCCGCCGAGCGGGACGTGCTGACCAACGCCCGGCGGCGCTGGCCGGCGGTGGAGTTCCGCACGGTCAACGTCGCGGTGCAGGGGCCGAGCGCGGTGCCGCAGATCGTCGACGCGCTGCGGGTGCTCGACGCCGACCCGACCATCGACGTGATCATCATCGCCCGGGGTGGCGGCAGCATCGAGGACCTGCTGCCCTTCTCCGACGAGGCGCTCTGCCGGGCGGTCTTCGCCTGCCGCACGCCCGTGGTCAGCGCGATCGGCCACGAGACGGACGCCCCGCTGCTGGACTACGTGGCCGACGTCCGCGCGTCGACGCCGACCGACGCGGCGAAACGGATCGTGCCCGACCTCACCGAGGAGGTACGCCTCATCGGCCAGGCCCGGTCCCGGCTGGAACGGGCGGTCCGCAACCTGGTCGATCGGGAGCAGCACCGGCTCGACCTGCTGCGCTCCCGGCCGGTCCTGGCCCGCCCGCAGGTGATGGTCGACCAGCGGGCCGCCGACGTCGCCGCGCTGCGCGACCGGGCGGGCCGCTGCCTGGGCCACCGGCTCGGTGCCGCCGCCGACGACCTGCGGCACACCCTGGCCCGGCTGCGCGCCCTCTCTCCCGCGGCGACCCTCGACCGGGGTTACGCGATCGTCCAGCGTGCCGACGGCCAGGTGGTCCGCGCCGCCACGGAGGTGGCCAAGGGCGACCCGCTGCGGGTACGCCTCGCCGAGGGCGAGCTGACCGCAACGGTCGACGGCTGACAACCTGCACGAGGAATGGGTGCGATGACTGACGGGAAGAAGGACGAGCAGCTCAGCTACGAGCAGGCCCGCGCCGAGCTGGCCTCCGTGGTCGAGCGGCTGGAGGCTGGCGGCACCTCGCTGGAGGAGTCGTTGGCGCTCTGGGAACGCGGCGAGCAGCTCGCCGAGGTCTGCCAACGCTGGCTGGACGGCGCGCGGGCCCGCATCGACGCCGCCCGCCAGCGCGCCGAGGAATAGTCCGAGCACGCGGGCGGGGCGGCCCCTCGGCCGCCCCGCCGCACACGTCGCGTTCAGTTGAACAGGTTGTAGAACTCCGGCGGCGCCTCGACGACCTGGTCGGCCGGGGGCTTCTGCGCGGCGGTGGCGTTGCCGTAGTCGGTGTAGGTGATTCTGATCTCCTGGGCGGCGTTCTGGCCGGCGGCCGGCACCTGCAGCACCAGCTCGCTGAGCCGGCCCTGCGGGTCGACCTTGGCGGTGAACGGCACCGCCTGCGCCTGCGCCCCGAGCGCGGTGATCAGCGCCGGGTCGAGCGAGCCGGCCTCAGCGGCCCTGGACACGTCGAGGGTGCCCGCGTACGTGCCGTCGCCGGTCTCGCGGACCTCGGTGATGCCCTGCGTGAGCACGGCGCTGCCGGCCGGGTCGAGCGTGTCGAAGTCGAAGCCCAGCGCCCGGTTGCCCTTGATCCGGGTCTGGTCGAGGTGCTGGTACCTGCCGAGGTTGAGCTGCCGCACCCCGGGGACGCTGTCGGCGGCCTTGCCGCCCAGCTCCAGCTTCACCCAGCTGTCCGGCTTGTAGTGGATCAGTTCCAGCTTCATCATCACGTCCGACGACGCGTCACCGATCGCCATCCGCATCTCCGCGCTCTGGCTGGGCTCGTGCACCTGCCCCTCCGCGGTCGAGCCCGCGCCGGACATGGTGAACCGGAAGTTCCCGTCGCGAATCGCGTTCGTGGAGTTGAGCAGGGCCTGCTTGGCGTCCCCGGTGCCGGGCGTACCGCTCGGCGCGATGCTGCCGGAGGCGGTCGGGGAGGCGGAGACTCCTGTCGTGCCGGTCCCGTTGTCGTTGCAGGCGGTCAGGCCGGGGATGAGCAGCGCCGCGGCGAAGGCCGCCGCGCTGAAGCGTTGGATCTTCATGTCAACCACTCCAGGTGGGTCGTCCGGCCCACGGAGGTGCCGGAGGCGGGCGCCCCAGCCCTCACCCGGCTGCGGCGCACGAGCCCCGGGCGGCAAGGAAGCGGCCCGGGCGGGCTCGTGCCCTCCTCTGTTCCCTGAAGCGGCGTTCGGCAATCCCTGTCCGGTCGGCGGGCGGCCTCCCGCGCCGCGGACGCCGGTCGGGGACGGTCGATTCCGTCCCCGACCGGCCCTCGGGTCAGTCCTTGAACATCTCGTAGACCTGGTCGGACGCCTCGACGACCTGACCGGCCGGCGGCGCCTGGACGGCGGCGGCGGAGCCGTAGTCGGCGTACGTGACGGTCACGGTCTGCGCCTCCGTGCTGCCGGTGGCCGGCACCTGGAGGGCGAGCTCGGTGAGCCGGCCCTGCGCGTCGACCTTCGCGGTGAACGGCACAGCGCTGGCCTTGTCGGCGAGGGCCTTGATCGTCTCGGCGTCGAGCAGGTCGGAGTCGCCCGCCTTGGTGGCGTCGATCGTGCCCTCGTACGTGCCCTCACCGGTCTGCTTGACGTCGGTGATCGCGTTGAACAGCTTCTCGGCGCCCGCCGGGTCGACGTCGGCGAAGTCGAAGTTCAGCTGCTTGGCGTCCTGGACCTTGCTCCGGTCCAGGTGCTGGTACTTGCCCTTCTTCGCCTTGAAACCCGGGACGGCGTCGGCCATCGCCCCAGCGAGCTCCAGCTTGACCCAGCTGTCGTTGTCGACGAAGACCAGGTGCGCGGTCATCGACAGCTCCGGGTCGGAGGTCTCCAGCTTGATCTCGGCGCTCTTGGACGGCAGGTGCACGGTCCCACCGCCGTTGATCTCGCCGTCCTTGATCGTGAAGGTGAAGTTCCCCTTCTGGAACTCCTTCGTGGAGGCGACCAGCGCCTCCTTCGGGTCCGCCGGCTTCTGCGGGGCGGCGGACGTGCTGTCGGCGGTCGGCGAGTCGGCCTCGGTGCTGCAGGCGGCCAGACCGGGGACGAACAGGGCGGCGGCGAGGCCGGCGCTCCACCGTCGAATGTTCACGTTGCTCTCTTTCAGGCTGCTGTCCGGCCAACACGTCACGTGTGCCGGTTTGTCGGGCCGGGGCAGCCTAGCGGACCGGTCCGACTGCCCCCGGGCCTCGGACAACGAACCGGCTCAGCGCAGCGCGACGGCGAGTTCGCGCAGCTCGTCCTCCCGGGCGTCACCGATCACGATCACCGTACGGTCCGGCTCCAGCAGGACGAGGGCCTGCTCGTTGCTCCGGGCGGTGTACCGCTGCCAGGTCCCGCCGGGCAGGTCGGCGGGGCCCTGCGGCTGGCCGCCGCTCAGCTCGGTCGGCAGCAGCTTGTCGGCGGGCACGTTGCTCTCCACGAGCTGCGCTCCCCGCCCCTCCGGGGTCAGGTAGCCGATCCGCAGCGTCATCCCGCCCTGCTCGGCCCGGTAGCGGGCGCTGACCGTCCGCCAGTCCGAGCCCAGGCCTTCGGGCCGGCTGACCGGGAAGGCGCCCTCCGCCCGGGCCTGCTCGACGGCGGGCGCCGGGTCGACGGTGGTCGGCTGCTCCCCACCGAGGAACCCCCGGTAGAACGCGACCAGCAGCGCGATCGGCACCAGCAGCACCAGCAGCGAGAGCGCCATGTCCCTCGGCGACCGGTCGGAGCGGCTCCGGCCGGCGGACGGGGCGGCCTGGTCGGCGGAGACGGCCGGGGCGCTGTCCGGGTCGACCGGTTCCACCAGGGCCGCTTCGCCGGCCCGCGAGGCCGGGCCGGCGGCCGGCCGGACCGGGGGCTGGCCGCCGGAAGGGGTGGCGTCGGTCGGTACACGGTCGGCGGGCGAGGTGGCTTCCACCTGCCCATTGTCGCAGCCGTCCGGGTGACCTGCTCGTGGCCTCCTCCGCCCCGCCCCGGCACGGAACCTGTCTCCGTGTGAGGATCAGCGACGAAGCCGGCGGCGGCGACGACCGCACCGCGCCGGCCCACCCCGCAACGTCGCGAGGAGGAAGCCGTCATGACAACCACCAGGACGCGGACGCCCCAGAACCTCGACCGCAACCTCGCCCTCGACCTGGTCCGGGTCACCGAGGCCGCGGCGATGGCCGCCGGGCGCTGGGTCGGCCGGGGCGACAAGGAAGGCGGCGACGGGGCAGCCGTCGACGCGATGCGCAAGCTGATCAACTCGATCCCGATGCGCGGTGTCGTGGTGATCGGCGAGGGCGAGAAGGACAACGCCCCGATGCTCTTCAACGGCGAGGAGGTCGGTGACGGGACCGGTCCCGAGGTGGACGTGGCGGTCGATCCGATCGACGGCACCACGCTGATGAGCAAGGGCATGCCGAACGCCCTCGCGGTGCTCGCGGTGGCCGAGCGCGGCGCGATGTTCGACCCGAGCGCCGTCTTCTACATGGAGAAGCTCGCCGTCGGCCCGATGTACGCCGACGTGGTCGACATCAACGCCGGGGTGGCCGAGAACATCCGCCGCATCGCCCGGGTCAAGGGGACCGACGTCGCCGAGGTGACGGTCTGCGTGCTGGACCGGCCCCGGCACGACGACCTGGTCAGCCAGATCCGGCGGACCGGGGCGGGCATCCGGTTCATCTCCGACGGCGACATCGCCGGCGCCATCGCGGCTGCCCGCGGCGAGTCGGACGTCGACGTGCTGATGGGCATCGGCGGCACGCCGGAGGGCATCACGGCCGCCTGCGCCCTCAAGTGCATGGGCGGCATGATGCAGGCCAAGCTCTGGCCGAAGGACGCGCAGGAGCGGGAGAAGGCGATCGCCGCCGGGCACGACCTGGACCGGGTGCTGCTCACCGACGACCTGGTCACCGGGGACAACTGCTTCTTCGTGGCCACCGGGGTCACCTCGGGTGACCTGCTGCGCGGGGTGCGCTACCGGGCCGGCGGGGCGTACACCCAGTCGATCGTGATGCGTTCCAAGAGCGGCACGATCCGGGTGATCGACTCGTACCACCGGCTGGAGAAGCTCGCCCTCTACTCGGCGGTCGACTTCGACGGACGGCCCCTGGCCGAGCAGGAGTGACCGCGACCGCGACGGCGACACCCCCGGCGTTGCCGACCCGGCGGCGGGTCGCCGGTGTCGGGCTGGCCACCGCCTCCGGGGTCGCGGTGGCCGTGCAGTCCCGGATCAACGGCGAGCTCGGCGTACGACTGGCCGACGGGATCGCCGCCGCGGTGGTCTCGTTCGGCCTCGGCCTGCTGGTGCTGCTGGTGCTGATCCCCGCCACCCCGGCCGGCCGGCGGGGACTGGTCGCCCTGCGGGCGGCGCTGCGGGAGGGCTCGCTGCGGCCGTGGCACTGCCTCGGCGGGGTGTGCGGCGCCCTCCTGGTCGCCACCCAGGGGCTGACCATCGGCACGCTGGGCGTGGCCGTGTTCACCGTCGCGGTGGTGGCCGGGCAGACCGGCAGCAGCCTGCTGGTGGACCGCGCCGGCGTCGGCCCGACCGGGCGGCAGCCGGTCACCCCGCCCCGGCTGGTCGGCGCGGTGCTCACCGTGCTGGCGGTGCTGCTGTCCGTGAGTGACCGGCTCGGCGACCCGGGTGCGCTGGCGCTGGCCGTGCTGCCGTTGCTGGCCGGGATGGGCATCGCCTGGCAGCAGGCGGTGAACGGCCGGGTGCGAGGTGCCACCGGCAGTGCCCTGACCGCCACCGGGGTCAACTTCACCGTGGGCACGGTGGCGCTGCTGGCCGCCCTCGCGGTGGAGATGGCGGTCCGGGGCCGCCCCACCGGCGGCTTCCCGGACGAGCCGTGGCTCTACCTCGGCGGCCCGATCGGCATCGTCTTCATCGCGCTGGCCGCCGCGATCGTCCGCTTCACCGGGGTGCTGCTGCTCGGCCTGGCCACCATCGCCGGGCAGATCGTCGGGGCTGTCCTGCTGGACACGGTGCTGCCGACCGCCGCCTCGCATCCCGGGCCGGCCACCCTGCTCGGCGGGGCGTTGACCCTCATCGCGGTCCTCGTCGCCGCGCTCGGCCCGGCCTCACGACGGTAAGGAAGGGCCCCTTCTTAACGCCGGCGGTAGAGCAGGGGCCCCTGCTTAACACGCTGACCTCGCGAGCAGGCCGGCCACCGTCTCCGCCATCGCTTGTTCCAGCGAGGTCGGCTCGATCCCCAGGGTGGTGGTGGCGGCCGAGGAGTCCATCAGAAACGGCCGGTCGAACTGGTAGGCGGTCTCCCGCAGCTCGCGGGCCATCGGGTTGGCGAGGCCGCCGAGCCAGAGCACCGGGTAGGGCATCCGGGTCAGCTTCGGCGCCGGCGCGCCGGCCAGGGCCGCCGCGCGGCCGGCCAGGTCCCGCATCGGTACGGCCGGCCCGCTGGGCACGTGCCAGGCCCGTCCCCAGGCACGCTCGTCGGCCGCGACGGCGACCAGGGTACGGGCGACGTCCGGGATGTACGTCCAGGTGTGCGGGGCGTCCCAGTCGACCGGCAGGAAGACCCGCCGCCCCGCGAGCACCCGGGGCAGCGTCATCATCGCCAGCGAGGTGCCCCCGACGCCGAAGTAGTCGGAGCCGCGTACCTCGGTCGTCCGGATCCGGCCGGCCCGGTGCGCGGCGAGGGCCTCGGCCCACATCCGGTTGCGTACCCGCCCCTTGGCGCCGGTCGCGGCCGGCGGGGTGGCCTCGGTCATCGGGCCGTCGACCGGCCCGTACCCGTAGAGGTTGCCGACCGTCGCGAGCACCGCGCCGGTCCGCTCGGCGGCGGTGCGCAGCGCGGCGGCCAGCGGCGGCCAGTCGACCGGCCAACGGTGGTACGCCGGGTTGGCGCAGTTGTACAGCGCGACCGCACCCTCGGTCAGCGCGGTCAGCCGGGCGGCGTCGGCCGCGTCCGCCGCGACCCGCTCGACGGCGGGGTGCTCCGGTCCGGTGCCGCGGCGGGTCACCACCCGCACCCGGTCGCCGCGCTCGGCGAGGAGGCGGGCGGTGGCGGTGCCGACGGGTCCGGCGCCGACGATCACGTGCAGGGCCATGGGCCATCCTTCGAAGCGGGGTTCTGTTTCGAGAGCACCGCTCTCGCAAGCTCAGCATGAGCCCCGCACCACCCATTGTCAAGAGCAGTGCTCTCGATTTGAATCGGCGCACTCTCTCGTGGCAGAGTGGGGGGCATGGTCGCACCCCCGCTCCGCGCCCGGGTCCGCGCCGGAATGATCGACGAGATCAAGGCGGTGGCCCGCCGCCACCTGGCCACCGACGGCGCGAACCTCTCGCTGCGCGCGGTCGCCCGGGACATGGGCATGGTCTCCTCCGCGATCTACCGCTACTTCCCCAGCCGCGACGACCTGCTCACCGCGCTGATCCTGGAGGCGTACGACGCGCTCGGCGACGCGGTGGAGGCGGCCGACGCCGCGTTCGACCGCGGCGACCTGCGCGGGCGCTGGCACGCGGCGTGCCGGGCCGCCCGGGCCTGGGCGCTGGCCCACCCCGCCGAGTACGCGCTGCTCTACGGCAGCCCCGTCCCCGGTTACGCGGCGCCGGAGGACACCGTCGCACCGGCGGCGCGGCCACCGCTGACCCTGGTCGGCATCCTGCGCGACGGGCTCGCCGCCGGCCGGCTCAGCCCACCCGAGGACGCTCTGCCCGAGCCGCTGCGGGCGGACATGGCCGAGCTCGGCGTCCTGCTCTCGGTCGACCTGCCGCCGGCCCTGCTGGCTCGGGGCATGGCCGGCTGGACCCAGCTCTTCGGGCTGATCAGCTTCGAGCTGTTCGGGCGGCTGAACGGGGTCCTCCCGCACCGCGACGAATACTTCGACCACCAGACCGCGCTGATGGCCGATCTGGTCGGCCTGCCCTGACCTCGGCTCAGCGGGCCGGTTCGTCCGGCACCGCAGGCCGCACCGCAGGCCGCACCGTGGGCGCCGGATCGGGTGCCGGGGCGGGCGGCTCGACCACCCACGGCGGCGGATACGGCGGCCCCTCGGGCGGTTCGACCGGCCCGGCCAGGCGGGCCGCCCGCCCGCCGAGCACCAGCCCCGGCACCGTGGCCAGCGCGGCGAGCGTCAGCGCGGTCGAGGCGTACGCCGGACGACCGTAGAGCCACCCGATCAGCGGCAGCCCGGCGAGCACCAGCGTGAGCGCCGAAGCCAGCAGCACCTCAAAGGTCCACCGGCCCGGCGCCCGCCACACCCAGTTCGGGATCAGGGCGAGCAGCGACGCGCCGAGCAGCAGGACGACACAGCCGAGGGCCGCCACCGGCACGACAAGATCGTGGCTCGCCCAGACCACGGCCAGCAGCTGCGCGGCGACGAACACGACCACACCGAGCACGAACGGCAGCCAGCCACCGCGCCCGACCGCGCGGCCGGCCCGCACCCCGGACACGACGAGCACCAGTACGGCCAGGGCGGCTGCCAGCAGCACCGCCCGGAGCGGGTCGGAGTGGCGCTCGGCGGGCGTACTCGCACCGAGCGGCGGTGGGCTGTCGTCGGCGCGGTAGGCGCCGGTGAAGCCGATTCGCCGCCAGTCGCCGTCGGGTCCGCGCACGGCGAACCCGTCCCGGCCGTTCGCGACCAGCACCACGTGCCGCCCACCGCCGACGTCCAGGACGGTGAGCTCCTGGCTGGCGATCCGCTCCCCGTGCGGTCCGGCCTCCTGGTACAGCCGACTGAGGATCGCCCGTTGCTCCTCGGTGACCTCCCAGGCCAGCCGCCAGGTCCGGCCGGCGTCGTCGCTCTCCTCCACCCGGATCCGCCCGGCCACCAGGCGGTAGCAGCGCTGCGGCAGCGCGGCCGAGCAGTCCTCCCGGGTCGGCGCGGCGGACGGCGCCTCCCCGGAGGACCGCCCCGTCAGGGCCTCGTCCTCGGCGGGGGTGGGATCACGCCACGTCGTACCGCCGTCGTCACTCACCCGCCAGGTCAGGGCGAAGAAGGAGGCGCCCGCGCCCCGGCTTTCCCCGATACCGGCGGCCAGCCGGCCGTCGACCACCGTCGCCCGGAGCGCGTCGTGGTACCACACCGCACTGGTGGCCGCCACGGCCAGCGTCGCTGCCGGCAGCAGCACCAGCAGCCGGACGAGGCGGGCCGCCCGCCGCCCCACCGGATCGCGTCGGGCCCGACGCCAGCTCCAGCCGGCCAGGGCCAGCGCCGGCAGGGCCAGCAGGTCGGTACGGTCGGCCCGGACCAGCGACGGTCCGCTGGCCGCGCTCCACGCGGCCGACGCGGCTGCCGCGGCGTACCCGCTGGTCTTGACCACGGTGAAGCCGACCCCGACCAGACCCAGCCCGAGCCCGGCGGCGGCCCGGGCCGGCAGCCGGGGCACGGCCAGCGCGGCAAGCGCCGCTACCAGCGGCGGGGCGAGCACCAGGCCGGCGACGTCGCTGAGCTTGCCGGTGAGCCAGCCCGGCTGGGCGGCCTTGAGCACGTGGTCGTTGAGCACCAGGACGACCAGCGCGAGCACCGTCACCGGCTGGCCCAGCCAGGCCAGCGCGACCCGGGCGGCATCCGAGCCCGTGGGCGACCGTTCCATCCGTCCACTGTGGCGGCGGCCGGTCTCGATCAGGCCACGCTCCGGCGGGGATCGGGCCTCAACTGCCGTCGGAGGAGTGCCCGGGGAAGAGGTGGGCGGCCGGGTCGATGGCCACGGCCGCGTTGTTCACCGCCGTGGCCGCCTCGCCGAAGCCGGTCGCGATCAGCCGGACCTTGCCCGGATATTCGGTGATGTCCCCGGCGGCGAAGACCCGGGGCAGGTTGGTGGCCATCCTGCTGTCCACCACGATGTGCCGCCGGTCCAGGGTCAGCCCCCACTCGGCGAGCGGCCCGAGGTCGGCGGTGAAGCCGAGCGCCGCCACCACCGCGCTCGCCGGCACCTTCTCCACCGCGCCACCGCGTACGGTGAGCTCGGCGCCGGTGATCTGGTCGTCGCCGTACAGCCGGGTCACCTCGGCGTTGACCACCAGCCGGACGGGCAGCGACCGCACCCGGGCGACGGTCGAGGCGTGGGCGCGGAACCTGTCCCGCCGGTGCACCAGGGTCACCGACCGGGCGATCGGCTGCAGCGTCACCGCCCAGTCGAAGGCCGAGTCGCCGCCGCCCACGATGAGCACGTCCCGGCCGGCCAGCTCGGTCGGCTGCGGTACGAAGTAGACGATCCCGGTGCCGAGGAAGCCGTCCGCCACCGGCAGCGGCCGGGGCGTGAAGCTGCCCAGCCCGCCGGTCACCACCACCGCCCCGCAGTGCAACTGCTCGCCTCCGGCCAGGCCCAGCAGCGGCCGCCCGTCGAGGTGGGCGAGCTTCTCCGCCCGGGTGCCGAGCAGGTACTCGGGGTGGAACGGGGCGGCCTGCGCGACCAGGTTCGCCACCAGCTCCCGCCCCTTGATCGCGGGAAAGCCGGCGACGTCGAGGATGAGCTTCTCCGGGTACATGGCGGCCACCTGGCCGCCCGGCTCGGGCAGCGCGTCGACCACCGCCACGGAGAGCCCTCGGAACCCGGCGTAGTACGCGGCGAAGAGCCCGGCGGGACCGGCCCCGATCACGGCGACATCGACCTCACGCATGGCGTACCGTCACTTTCGCCCACTGATCTACGCGTGCTGATGCCGACGGTAGGCGGGCCGAGGCCCTCGGGCAAGCACGTCCCGCGGACGCGCCGACGCCCGGTCAGCCCAGGTTGACGGTCGGTGACCCGGGCCGTTCGGGTGCCGACTGCTCCGTCCGGCGGCGGAACAGGATCGCGGCCACCACCCCGCCGAGCAGCCCGAACAGGTGCCCCTGCCAGGAGATGCGCTCGTCGGTCGGCAGGATGCCGAGCAGTTGCCAGCCGTAGAGGAGGCCGACCAGCAGCACCACGCCGAAGTTCCACCAGCTCCGCTCGACGACGCCCCGGGTGAGCAGGATGCCGAGGTAGCCGAAGATGACCCCGCTCGCGCCGACCACGACCGAGTTGGGCGAGCCGGTGAACCACACCCCGAGCCCGCTGACCAGGATGATCACCATCGTCGACCAGAGGAAGCGGCGGAGGCCGGCGGCCAGGACGAAGGTGCCGAGCAGGATCAGCGGGACGCTGTTGCTGTAGAGGTGGTTGAAGTCGGCGTGCAGGAAGGGCGAGAAGAAGACTCCGTCGAGCCCCTGGATCCGGTGCGGGATGATGCCGGCGGCGACGTCCAGGCCGAGACGCAGGCCGACGTCGAGCGCCTCGACGAGGAACAGCATCGGCACCACCGCGCACATCGCGACGAAGGCCCGGCCCAGTGAGGCGTAGAACGCCTCGGTGCCGAACCGATGAGGATCGCCGCCCGTCGGGCCACCACGCCAGGTCATCTGTCAACAGCTATCAGCAAACGGCGTCGCCCGCCACTCGTCTCCCGCACCATGCCGTCACAGACGATGACGGGGTGTGTGGATCCCCACACACCCCGCCGTCGTCCGCGTCCGATCAGTACCAGCCCTTGTTCTGCGAGTGCTGCCAGGCGCCGCAGGGGTTGTCGTACCGGCCCTCGATGTAGCCGAGGCCCCACTTGATCTGGGTGGCCGGGTTGGTCTTCCAGTCGTCCGCGACCGAGGCCATCTTGCTGCCGGGCAGGGCCTGCGGGATCCCGTACGCCCCGGACCCGGAGTTGTAGGCCTTGTGGTTCCAGCCACTCTCCTTGGTCCAGAGCCGGTCCAGACACGGGAACTGGTCGATGCCGAAGCCCTCGCCGAGCATGATCGCGCAGCCGATCTTCCGGTTGCCGCTGTACTCCTCACAGGAGCTCGGGATCGGGCCGTCGTACGGCTTGGCCGCCTTCGCCGCGGCCTCGGCCGCCAACCGCTCCTTCTTCCGGGTCGCGGCCGCCGCCTCGGCCTCGCGGGCCCGCTCGGCGGCATCCTTGGCCGCCGCCGCGGCGCGCAGCTTCGCCTGGTACTCGGCAGCCCGCTGCCGGGCCGAGTCCACCCGGTGGCTGGCCTGCCGGTCCCGCTGGTACGCGTACTCCGCCCGGTCGACCTGCAGGCCGACCTGCGCGGTCAGGCCCTGTTGCTGAGTCTCTCGGTCTTCGCCCAGATAGAAGCCGCCGGCAACGCCCACGGAGAGCAGCGCGACAGCGGCCGTACGGGCGCCGAACCGGCTCCACAGCCGACTCACGAAGTGGTCCCTTCGTCGGGGGCAAGGACACGACGCGACGTGTGGCCGTGGTGGGCCGCGCCGGCGCCGTGAGCACCCCCGACCGTCGTGGTCGCAGCCGGCGCACCGGGGCCCGTGGCTCTCGCCGCCGTGGCGAATGGCGCTCGACGGTCTTCCCGGTGCGTGCGACGGCTCCAGCGACGGCTTCAGGTCGCGGCGCGGCGTCAGACGCGCCGAGCTGAGGTCGTCGTAGCTGCGCGGCGTCAGCCGCGCCGAACTGGAGTTGTCGGAGACGCTCGATGGACACGATTGCGCACAGTGAGGCGGATGGGAAACCACGGACGTAAATTGTGATCTGCGTCACAGATCAAAGATCCTTCAAAAGGGGCAAAGATGGCACCTTTTCGGAGTCAGAGCGGGGTGTCCTCCAAAAGATCCGTGACCATGGCGGCGATCGGAGAACGCTCCGAACGGCTGAGGGTGACGTGCGCGAAGAGGGGATGGCCCTTCAACGCCTCGATCACCGCGGTCACGCCGTCGTGCCGCCCCACCCGCAGGTTGTCCCGCTGGGCCACGTCGTGGGTGAGCACCACCCGCGACCCCTGACCGATCCGGGACAGCACGGTGAGCAGGACGCCCCGCTCCAGCGACTGCGCCTCGTCGACGATGACGAAGGCGTCGTGCAGGCTCCGGCCGCGGATGTGGGTCAGCGGCAGGACCTCCAGCAGGCCGCGAGAGGTGACCTCCTCCAGTACGTTCTCGTGCACCACCGCGCCGAGCGTGTCGAAGACCGCCTGGGCCCACGGCGACATCTTCTCCGACTCCGAGCCGGGCAGGTACCCGAGCTCCTGGCCGCCGACCGCGTACAGCGGGCGGAAGACGATCACCTTCTTGTGCCGGCGGCGCTCCATCACCGCCTCCAGGCCGGCGCAGAGCGCCAGCGCGGACTTGCCGGTGCCGGCCCGGCCGCCCAGCGAGACGATCCCGATCGACTCGTCCAGCAGCAGGTCCAGCGCGATCCGTTGCTCCGCCGAGCGGCCGTGCACGCCGAACGCCTCCCGGTCGCCGCGGACCAGCCGTACGGTCTTGTCGGGCAGCACCCGGCCGAGCGCCGATCCACGCGTCGAGTGCAGCACCAGCCCGGTGTGGCACGGCAGGCCGGCGGCGGCGTCGAGGTCCAGCTTCTCCCCCGCGTACAGCCGGCCGATCTCCTCCTCGGCCAACTCCAGCTCGGCCATGCCGGTCCAGGTCGGGTCGCTGGCCTGGCCGTGGCGGTACTCGTCGGCCCGCAGGCCGACCGACGCCGCCTTCACCCGCAGCGGCATGTCCTTGCTGACCAGGGTGACCTCCCGCCCGTCTGCGGCGAGGTTGAGCGCCACGGAGAGGATCCGGGCGTCGTTCGAGTCGGTGCGGAAGCCGGGCGGGAGAACCCCGTCGTCGGTGTGGTTCAGCTCCACCCGCAGGGTGCCGCCCTGGTCGTTGGCGGGCACCGGCCGGTCCAGCCGGCCGTGCTTCACCCGCAGCTCGTCCAGGATGCGCAGCGACTGGCGGGCGAACCAGCCCAGCTCGGGGTGGTGCCGCTTCCCCTCCAGCTCGGAGATGACCACCAGGGGCAGCACCACCTCGTGCTCGGCGAAGCGGTGGAACGCCGCGGGATCGGAGAGGAGGACCGAGGTGTCCAGGACGTAGGCCGGGCCGGCTGGTCGGGGCTCCTCGGTGCCGGCGGACGCGGCCGAAGCGGCGCGGCGGCTGCGGGTGGTCCGGCGGGTCGTGGCAGTCGCGGCCGGGGTCTGGTCGGCACCGGCTCGGGTAGGGCGAGTCGTCACAGGCCTGCTCCGCGGGTGGGCACCCAGCCACCCGTGTTCCGCCTCGTCCGGTGCCCGGTGGACACGGGGTCGGATGCGGGCCCCGTGCGCGAGGTCGCAGGTCCGGGCTTTCCGGCTGGCTCGGGAAAACCCCGCGCCATGCCTAGACGCTAGTGCGCCGAAGGCCCCTCGGCTAGTGGTGCACATGGATCTCACCCGACCGGGAGATGAACGGCGCGGCGAGACCGGCCGGGATGCATGCCCCCTGCGCGCATCCCGGCCGGCGGAGCCACGTCACCGGTCTGACGTGGCTCCGACGGTGCGCGTCCGCCGCGGACGGCACACCGTGTCCTGGTGGGCCTCAGCCCTGTCGCCGGACCAGGGTCCCGGTCTGCTGCCCGCCCGCGGCGGTGGCGCTGAACGAGGACCCGGTGTAGGTGGTGCCCTGCCGGGCGGCGAGCCCGCCGAGCTGTGCGGTCGCGGTGGCCCGCGACGCCGGCCCGGTGGCCGGGCGGGCGGTGACGGCGGGAGGCGCGGCCGTGCCGGCGAACGGGACCACGGCGCGCGTCACCGGGGTGGTGACCGGGGCGGGGCCGGCCAGCGCGGAGGCGATCACGGCCTGCGCGTCCCGTCGCCGCCGGTTCCAGGCGCCCCGGTCGCCGTCGAAGTACCCCTGCCGGTAGCCGAACCGGTAACCGATCCGGTAGCTCAACTGGCCGTGCAACCGGCCCGCGGCGTAGCAGGTGGAGCTGAGCACCAGCACGAGCAGGACGGCGAGGAAGGGACTCATCCGATCACCCCCGTCGGCGCCGGCGGCGTCGCCACGGCCCGCCGGGTCATCGCTCCTCCGGCTCGACCAGCGGGTCGACGACCAGCAGCCGGTCCAGGTCGGCGGTGCTGACCTCCTCGACCAGCTCGACGCTGATCCGGCAGCCGTCCAGGATCACCTCGGCGACCGAGGAGCGCCGGATCTCGCCGCCGACGTCGTAGACCCGTACGCTCAGCTCGGGGCAGCCGAGGTGGGTGCGCCAGGCGTCCCACTCGGCCCGGTCGCCGACGCTGAGCGAGAGATACCGGCAGCCCCGGGCCAGGTAGAGGCGCCACGGGGCGCTCAGCCCGGTGGCCACCCCGTCCGCGATCAGGCCGAAGGCCTGGGCGCGGGTCGCGAGCTCGGTCACGAGACCCCCTCGGCACCCGCGGAGTGACGCATGTGAGCACTTGTCGTCTCATGCACGTGACACACCGTAAGTTGTCTCATGGGCGTGACAGTATCAGCTTTTCGTCTGTTTACCGCCGACCTCGCGTCCCCCTATCCTGCCCGAGTGACACCCCTCAGGAGCAGCACTGGATCGTTTATCGGAGGACATGTAAAGCAGTCACGTCAGCGTGACAGCGAAGCGGCCGGGCGCACTGGTCCGGCCGGTCTCTCGTACGGTCACGGAGTGACCGAGACCGCCAACGCACGGAAGATCGCCTTCGCCACCTTCGTCCGTCGCGCCCTGGCCGACGCGCGCGCCACGCGGGCCTGGAGCGGCACCGAGGTCTCCCGGCGCACCGGCGTCTCCCGCCAGACCATCAACCGGTGGGTACGCGGCGACTGGGCCAGCGACCCGGAGGCGGAGCGGGTGGTCGCCTTCTGCGAGGGCCTGGACCTCAACCCGGCGGCAGCCTTCACCGCCCTGGGCTGGGACCGCGCCACCAACCCGCGCACCGCCCCCACCCCACCGCCGATGGACCCGGACGTCGAGGCGCTGCTGCGCCGACTGGTGGACCCGAACGTCTCGGACGCGGAGAAGTTCCACATCCGGGAAACCATCAGATATCTCGCGTATCGGCCCACTCTTTCGCCCGATGTCCGAAATAGCAGTAAAGAGGCCGGCTAGTTCCTCAGATGGCGAAAGAACCGAGGAGAAGACCCAATCGTTTCGCTCCGGGGCCGGAACGGGCACGCTAGCGTCCCTATTCGTACTGCTTGGGCTCGTCGTCGGCGGGGGGACGGGACAAGGCCGAACCCAGCCCTGCGGGACAGAAGGAGGGGTCTGTCCATGACCCTGAAATGGTGGGCAGTCGTGGTCGCGGTGGTGTCGGTGACCTCGTGCGTGACCGGCAACCTGGTGGTCGGCGTGCTGAACGGCGGGGAGCTTCCCCTGGTCGTCAACCTCTTCGCACTGACCACGGCCGGCACCGCGGTGGTCCTGGCCGTCACCGCCGAGTTGCACGACCGGCTCAACGACCGGGTCAGCGCGCTGACCGAGTTCCTGGTGGCCCGGCTCAACGAGATCGAGGCGCACAGCGGCGACCGCAACGCCGGCTTCGTGGAGGGTTACCTGCTCAGCCACGGCCCGGAGGCCGCCGTGGTGCCGTTCGGACGCCGGGGTCGGGGAGCCGCCGAACGCTGACCCGACGCGTCGTCCGCACGACAGATCTCGGCCACGATTACGCCCTCGTGCCCGGGGTACGCTGACGCGCGTGCCGCCGTTGAATCCGGGCAACCAGCAGCCGCAGACCCCGTTGGACGCTGAGCACGCGTGGCGTGCGACCGGGGCCCGCGCGGCCGAGGTGGTGCTCTTCTTCGACTTCGACGGCACCCTCGCACCGGTCGGCGACGATCCCACCGCCGTCCGGCCCGCTCCGCAGGTGCTCGCCGCGCTGGAGGCGATCGCCCCGCGCGTACGCCGGATCGCCATCGTCTCCGCACGCCCGGTGGAATTCCTCCGCGACCACCTCGGCGGCCTCGCCGGCATCGACCTGTACGGGCTCTACGGCCTGGAGCACAGCCACTCCGGCGGCGAGACCGTCACCGAACCGGCCGCCCTGCCCTGGGCACCCACCATGTCCGAGCTGGCCGAGCAGGCCCGCGCCGAGCTGCCGCCCGGCGCGCTGGTGGAGTTCAAGCGGCTCTCCGTCGCTCTGCACTGGCGGACCGCCCCGCAGCTCGGCGACCTGGTCCAGGAGTGGGGCCGGGCCCGGGCGGAGCGGCTGGGGCTGCGCTGCCAGGCGGGGCGGATGGTGCTGGAGCTGAAGCCCCCGGTCGACCGGGACAAGGGCATGGTCATCGGCGAGGTGGTGCGGGACGCCGGCGGCGCCTGGTACTTCGGCGACGACGTCTCCGACATCAAGGCCTTCGCCGCCGTACGCGCCCGGGGGGCCGCCGACCCGGACTTCGTCGGCGTCTGCGTCGCCGTCGCCAACCCGGAGACCGGTCACGAGGTCGCGGACGCCGCCGACCTCACCCTGGACTCCCCCGCCGCCCTGGCCGACTTCCTCACCGCCGCCCTCCCCCACCTCCCGTAACCCCCACCCCTCCCCCTCCCGTCCCCTCCCCTCTGCCGCGATCTTGCACTTACTGACGGGGCAGAAGGGGACAAAAGACGCGCAACTGCGACCGAGAGTGCAAGATCGGCGAGTGCGGGGGGTGGGGAGGGAGGGGGGCAGGGAGGGGGGGTTAGGTGCCGAAGCGGCGTTGGCGGGTGGCGTAGGAGCGGAGGGCGCGGAGGAAGTCGATGCGGCGGAAATCGGGCCAGTTGAGCTCGCAGAAGTAGAACTCCGAGTGGGCGGACTGCCAGAGCATGAAGCCGGACATGCGCTGCTCGCCGCTGGTCCGGATGATCAGATCCGGGTCCGGGAGGCCCTTGGTGTAGAGGTGCTCGGAGATCAGGTCCACGTCGATCGAGTTGGCCAACTCTTCGAGAGTGCCGCCCTTGACCGCGTGCTCGAGCAGCAGCGAACGGACCGCATCGGCTATCTCGCGCCGGCCACCGTAGCCGACGGCGATGTTGACCTGGGCGCCGCCGCTGCGATCCTGGGTGCGCTCCTCGGCCGCCTTGAGCGCCGCGGCGTGTTGCGCGGGCAGCACGTCGAGGGCACCGACCATGCGCAGCCGCCAGGGGTTGCCCTCCTCGGCCAACTCCGTCGTGAGATCTTCGATGATCTGGAGCAGCGGATCCAGCTCGGCCGCCGGCCGGGAGAGATTGTCGGTGGAGAGCAACCAGAGCGTCACGTGCCCGACGCCGGCCGCGTCACACCAGCGCAGCAGGTCCTTGATTCGCTCGGCGCCCATCCGGTGGCCGTCGTTGGGATCGACGAAGCCCATGTCCCGGGCCCATCTGCGGTTGCCGTCACACATCACGCCGACGTGCCGGGGCACCGGCCGGCCCGCGAGTTTCGCCGTCAGCCGGCGCTCGTACACGGAGTAGAGGAGTTTCCGCAGAGTCATCACCTTGCAGGGTAGCGACCCACGTTGAAGATCAGTGTCGCGGTGGCTCATCCCGCTGCGTGAGACCGATGCCGATCATGCCGAGGGTACGGATGTCGAGGCGCCCGTCGCCGAGTCCCAGCTCCGCCACGGTGCGGTAGACCCGGTCGTCCCGGCGGGCCGCCCGGACCGCCGCGTCCACCAGCCAGCGGCGGCGGCCCAGCCACGCGGCGACCGAGCTGTGCCGCAGGTGCGTGCCGAGCCGCCAGCGGAGGGTGTCGGCGTACCGGCGGGCCGCCTGGGCCGGAGCACCGGCCGCCGCCGCACCGGCCAGCGCGCCGGAGCGCAGGGCGTAGAAGATGCCCTCGCCGGTGAACGGATTGATGAGCGAGAGCGCGTCACCGGCCAGTACCACCCGCCCCCGCCCCGGCGTCGGCCGGTGCGTGGACAGCGGCAGGTGGTGGGCGCGCAGGTCGGTCACGGCGGCCGGGTCGGTGCCGGGCAGCAGGGCGGCCAGCCGGTCCAGCAGGTACGCCCGGCTCAGCGGCTCACCGCGCAGCACCTCGCCGTACCCGACGTTCGCCCGGCCGTCACCGATCGGGAAGGACCACGCGTACGCCGGCCAGCGCGACGACGAGGTGACGATCAGCTGCTCGGGCGGGCCGGGCAGGGCCGGGGCGTAGCCGCGAATGGCGAGCGCCAGGTGCCGATCCGGGTTCACCGGATGGCCGAGCACCCGGCGGAGCACCGAGCCGGCGCCGTCCGCCCCCACCACAGCCCGAGCGGGCAGCTCCCCGTCCAGCACCACCCGGTCGGCGCGCAGCTCCACCCGGCGTACGGTGTGCCGCCGCAGCTCCGCGCCGGCCGCCACCGCCGCCGCCACCAGCCGGGCGTCGAACACCCGCCGCGGCACCGTGTACGCGGGCCGGGGCAGCGCCCGCGCCACCGTGCCACCGGCCGGGGCGACCAGCCGCAGCGCCGGCAGCGGGGCGTACCCGTCGACCGCGCCGGTGACGCCCAGCTCGGCGAGGACGTCCAGCGCATGCGCGGCGATGCCGTCCCCGCAGGCCTTGTCGCGGGGGAAGGCGTGTCGGTCCAGCAGCAGCACCCGGGCCCCGCCGCGCCGGGCGGCCAGCGCCGCGGCCGCCCCCGCCGGCCCGGCCCCCACAACGATCACATCCCACTCGTCCCCCATGTCCCCATCCTGCCCCCAGCCCTCTGCCGCCGAACCGCTCATCGGCGTCGATCAAGGAGTTCGCGTCGCGGTCTCGGCCGGATTCCGACACGAACTCCTCGATCAACGGGTTGGGGTGGCGACGGCGCGGGCGCGGTGGAGGGAGTGGAGGGTGAGGAGGGCGGCGGCCAGGAGCGGGGTGCCGTCCCGGACGAGGCCGTCCAGGCCGAGCAGCCACCAGCACAGCGGCAGATCGACGGCGAGGACGCCGAGGGTGACGGCGACGAGCAGCCGGCCCGCCCAGGCCCGGTTGCGCAGCAGGAACACGGTGCAGAACAGGACCAGGTAGCTGACCGTGACGCCGGCCAGGAACCAGGCCAGCACCGCCGGCGCGGCGCTCAGCCGACCATCCAGGACGGACCCGGTGGCGACCAGGGCCGGGACCAGCATCAGCGGGCTGTAGGTGAACGCGGCGGCCCGGGCGGTGAGCAGCCATCCGGTGACCGGCGGATGCTTCGGCGCGACCTCCTGCCAGGCGAGCCGGCCACCGGAGACGACCAGGCCGCGGCGGTGCCGGACCAGGTGCGCGCCGACCGCGTCCGAGCGGTAGAGCAGGGCCACCACGGCCACGCAGAGCGCGGTGAGCAGCCCGAACCCGAGCAGTCCGGGCAGCGGCGGCACCCCCGCCCGGGGTACGACCAGCCGCCCGACCGCGAAGACCGTGGTCACGGCGAGGATCAGCCCGAACGGCTTCGCCGCGGCCCGACCCCGCTCGACGTGCCCGATCAGCACCAGGAAGCCCAGCGAGCGCAGCATCGCCCAGCCGGTCCGTACGGCCAGCCCGAACTCCTGCTCCGGGGCGTACCACCAGTTGAGCAGCTCGACCACGACGGTGGCCGCCGCCGTGACGGCGAGCAGGACGGTCAGCGCCCGGACGGCGGACGGCCGCCGGACCTCGATGGGTTCGGCGGCCGTCCTCATGGCATCCGATGGTGCCCGGTGCGGGCAACCGGCACACCTACTTCTGCGGCTGCTCCGCGTCGAGCCGGGCGCGCAGCGCGTCCAGTTCGGCCCAGAGGACGCCGGGGAGCTTGTCCCCGAACTTCTCGAACCACTCGGTGACCAGCGGCAGCTCGCGGCGCCACTCCTCCGGGTCGACCTTGAGGGCGATCCGGACGTCCTCCGGGGTCATGTCCAGGCCCTCGACGTCCAGCGCGTCCTGGGCCGGGACCATGCCGATCGGGGTTTCGACGCCCTCGGCGCGGCCCTCGATCCGCTCGATGATCCACTTGAGCACCCGGGAGTTCTCGCCGAAGCCCGGCCAGAGGAAGTTGCCCTCGGGGTCCTTGCGGAACCAGTTGACGTAGTAGATCTTGGGCAGCTTGGACTCGTCGCCGTCGACGCCCTTGCCCATCTCGATCCAGTGCCGGAAGTAGTCACCGCCGTGGTAGCCGATGAACGGCAGCATGGCCATCGGGTCGCGACGCACCACGCCGACCGCGCCGGAGGCGGCGGCGGTGGTCTCCGAGGAGAGCGTGGCGCCCAGGTAGACCCCGTGCACCCAGTCGCGGGCCTCGGTGACCAGCGGGACGGTGTCCCGACGCCGACCGCCGAACAGGATCGCGTCGATCGGCACCCCGTTCGGGTCGTAGTAGTCCTCGGCCAGGATCGGGCACTGGGTGATCGGCGTGCAGAACCGGCTGTTCGCGTGCGAGGAGAGGCTGTCGCTCTCCGGCGTCCAGTCGTTGCCCTTCCAGTCGATCAGGTGGGCCGGCGGCTCGCCCATGCCCTCCCACCAGATGTCACCGTCGTCGGTGAGGGCCACGTTGGTGAAGATGGAGTTGCCGCGGTCCAGCGTCCGCATCGCGTTGGCGTTGGTCTTCCAGTCGGTGCCGGGCGCGACGCCGAAGAGGCCGTACTCGGGGTTGACGGCGTAGAGGCGACCGTCCGGGCCGAACCGCATCCAGGCGATGTCGTCGCCGATGGTCTCGACCTTCCAGCCCGGGATGGTCGGCTCCAGCATGGCGAGGTTGGTCTTGCCGCAGGCCGACGGGAACGCGCCGGCGATGTGGTAGACCCGGCCCTCCGGCGAGGTGATCTTGAGGATCAGCATGTGCTCGGCGAGCCAGCCCTCGTCGCGGCCCATCACGCTGGCGATGCGCAGCGAGTAGCACTTCTTGCCCAGCAGCGAGTTGCCGCCGTAGCCCGAGCCGTACGACCAGATCTCCCGGGTCTCCGGGAAGTGCGAGATGTACTTGGTCTCGTTGCACGGCCACGCCACGTCCTGCTGGCCCGGGGCGAGCGGCGCGCCGATCGAGTGCAGCGCGTGCACGAAGTCGGCGTCGTCCCCCATGGCCTCCAGGATCTTCGAGCCCATCCGGGTCATGATCCGCATCGAGGCGACCACGTACGGGCTGTCGGTGATCTCGACGCCGAACATGGGGTTCTTCGCCTCGACCGGGCCCATGCAGAACGGGATGACGTACATGGTCCGCCCGCGCATGCAACCGCGGTACAGCTCGGTCATCGTCCGCTTCATCTCGGCCGGCGCCATCCAGTTGTTGGTGGGGCCGGCGTCCGCCTCGTCGACGGAGCAGATGAAGGTGCGCTCCTCGACGCGGGCGACGTCCGAGGGGTCGGTCCGCGCGTAGAACGAGTTGGGCTTCTTCTCCGGATTCAGTCGGATCAGGGTGCCGCTCTCGACGAGCTCGTCGGTGAGGCGGCGCCACTCCTCATCGGACCCGTCCACCCAGACCACCCGGTCGGGGGTGGTCAGCTCAGCGACCTCACGTACCCAGGCGAGCAGTTTGGGGTGGGACGTCGGGGCCTGATCGATACCCCGAACAGTAGCCGGAGCAACCATGTCACATCTCCTTGTGGTCGACGCTGACCGATGTATGGGATGCACGAGTTCTGGCGCGCGAGTGCGTCGCCTCCGTGGACACCTGGGATTCGCCTCAGCGTAAACCGGGCTGCCCCGCGAGTCAGTGGGACTGGTTGTGAAGAACTGCACAAGGTACGGCCACGCTGCGGCATCGCGATCTGATACCCGCTTTCGCGCGCAGTTTCACGCAAATCCTGCGGAAAACCTTCGCCCGGCACGGGCGCGGAAGAGCGGCGCGGAGTGCGCGATGTGCGGAAGGGCACTCTGGTGTCGCCGACCCCGCTTCCGTGAACTCGTCCACAATTTCGCCACGGCCGGTTACTCTCAGTTCACCTACGTCAAAACCCGCCGGACGGCGCCGGATCGGGACGGCCGAGGCGCCAGGCTCACCGGCGCCGGGCGGGTCGCGCACCCGCGACCGGACGGCGAGCGGCAACGGCGATCGTCCTCGATCCGCTCCGGCGGGTGTCCGCAGCGCCGACCCGCTCGCGGTTGCTACCGCCCCCGCCCGCTCCAACCGGTACTCTCTCCCAGTGGCCGCGACGATGACCGGGGACCAACCGGGGGCTCCGCAGACCCGTCGGGGTCTGATCGGCGCCCTGCTGGATCGTTTCGGTCACCTCATCCGTGAGCTGAGCAAGTTCGCCACGGTGGGCGGGTTCGCGTTCCTCGTCGACTTCGCGCTCTTCAACTATCTCGCCAGCGTCCAGCACACGCCGCCCGTCGTGGCGAAGACCGTCTCCACCGTGGTCGCGGCCACCCTGGCCTTCCTCGGCAACCGGTTCTGGACCTGGCGGCACCGCCAGCGCTCGCACCCGGCCCGCGAGTACGCGCTGTTCTTCTTCTTCAACGGGGTGGGTTTGGGTATCGCCGTGGGCTGCCTCGCCGTCAGTCACTACGGGCTGGGCGCCATCTGGCCCCACGTGTTCCAGACCGCACTGGCCGACAACGTGGCCAGCTTCATCGTCGGCACCGGCCTCGGGACGCTGTTCCGATTCTGGTCGTACCGGCGGTTCGTTTTCGTGGAACCGGGAACCCCACCCGTTCCGGGAACGAGCCACGACCGAGAGTCCGGGGCGTGATCCAACGCCCAACCCGTCCCGCTGGGCCGAGCCGGCCCTGCCCGCTGCCCTAAGGTGTTTCGCATGCCTGGAGTACGTCTGCTGCCCGAGCGCTGGCAGAAGTTCATCCACGAGGCGCTCAAATTTGGCGTCGTCGGCGGCATCAACACCGTCATCAATTACGCGGTGTTCAATGCGCTGGCACTCACGGTTTTCCGAGACGGCCAGCTCAAGGCGACCGTGGTCGCGACCATCGTGGCGACCATCACGTCGTACTTGATGAATCGGCACTGGACGTACCGCGATCGACCGAAGGCGGCTCTTCGTCGGGAATACACCCTGTTCTTCCTGTTCAACGCCACCGGCCTGCTCATCGAACTGGGGGTCCTGGCCGGGGCGAAGTACGGCCTCGGCGTGACCAGCCTGTTGGCGCTGAACGTGGCGAAGACCGGCGGCGTCGTGCTGGCCACCGTCTTCCGCTTCTGGTCGTACCGGACCTTCGTCTTCCAGCCGCCACCACAGCATGCGCAGGAGACCTGGCACAGCATCCCGCGTGACGAATGGGACAGCATGGCGGAGATGGACCCGGTGGCGGAGTTCGCCGAATCGGTCAGCGAGCTGGAAGAGACCGAGCCCCGGCCCGGCGTACGGCCCGACTACGCCCCACAGCAGGGGCGGCCCGCCCGGGCGGAGGCTGGCCTGGGTCGTACCCTCGGCGTGGACCTGGACGCGGAGCTGGCCGCCGATCGGCGATCCGTGACGTTCCCGAACGACCCGTACCCGCAACGAAGATCGGTGAG
>NZ_JBEYER010000097.1:1441-26036 GCF_040634005.1 Micromonospora sp. NPDC007271 | reverse complement strand
CGTGCAGATCGCCGAGGCAAAGGTCCGCACCGACCATTGGGATCCTCCGGAGGATCTCCCGGCTGGCCGGCGGCCGGACCGGCACGGTGGCGATCGTGGTGCCCCGGATCACCCGCTGGTTCTTCGGCACGGTCGTGGAGGCCGTCGAGGACCTCCTCCACCAGTACGACTACGACCTGCTGCTCTACAACCTCGGCGGCCGGGAGCAGACCCGGCAGCGGGTGCTGCAAACCGCCAACCTGGACAAGCGGGTGGACGCCCTCATCCTGGTCGCCACCCCGCTGCGGCCGGTGGACGTGGCCGCGCTGACCCGGCTGGCCCTGCCGGGCGTGACCATCAGCTCCGGCAGCGACGTGCCGGGTTGGCCCCGGGTACGCATCGACGACGTGGCCGCCGGGCGGACCGCCACCCGGCACCTGCTCGACCTCGGCCACACCCGCATCGCGCACATCTCCGGCGACCCGGACGACGAGTTGGCCTTCACCACGCACCTGGACCGCCGCCGCGGCTACCAGGAGGCATTGCGCGCGGCCGGGATCCGGCCCGACCCGAGCCTGGACGTCGAGTCGCAGTTCACCATCGACGGTGGCATCCGGGCCACCGCCGAGCTGCTCGCCCGGGGCGAGCCGCCCACCGCGATCTTCGCGGCCTGCGACGAGATGGCGATGGGCGCGATGACCGCGCTGCGTGACGCCGGGCTACGGGTGCCGCACGACGTCAGCGTGATCGGCATCGACGACCACGACCTGGCCGGGGTGCTCGGGTTGAGCACGGTCGCCCAACCCGCCGCGGAGCAGGGGCTGCTCGCCGCCCGGCTCCTGCTCGACCCGCTCGGGGTGCGCGCTGCCGACCCGTACCCGGGGCTGGCGCTCCGGCCGCACGACGCCGACGCCGGCAGTGGTTCGCCGCCGCCGGTGATCCTGCCCACTCGACTGGTGGTACGTGAATCGACCGCACCACCGCGGGCACACTGAACGGATCCGGCCGTCCGCGGCGGCCGGGAACGACCGCCCGGCGACGGACGGTCACGGCTCGACACAGGGGAGAAGGCTCTGAACACGGACACGACTCGACCGGAAACGGCCGGCGACGCCGCCACCGGCTGGTGGACCGAGGCCGTCATCTACCAGGTCTACCCGCGCTCGTTCGCCGACTCGAACGGCGACGGCATCGGCGACCTCCCTGGCATCACCGCCCGCCTCGACCACCTCACCGAACTGGGGGTCGACGCACTCTGGCTGTCGCCGTTCTACCCGTCCCCGCAGGCCGACGCCGGATACGACGTGGCCGACTACCGGGACGTCGACCCGCTCTTCGGCACCCTGGCGGACGCCGACACGATGATCGCCGAGGCGAAGGCGCGCGGGCTGCGGGTGATCGTCGACCTGGTGCCCAACCACACCTCGTCGGCCCACCGTTGGTTCCAGGCGGCCGTCGCCGCCGGGCCGGGCAGCGCGGAGCGGCAGCGCTACGTGTTCCGGGACGGCCGGGGCCCGCAGGGCGCCGCGCCGCCGAACGACTGGCAGAGCGTCTTCGGCGGCCCGGCCTGGACGCGGGTGCCCGACGGGCAGTGGTACCTACACCTCTTCGACCCCGGCCAGCCGGACCTGAACTGGGAGAATCCCGAGGTCCGGGCCGAGTTCCTGGACATCCTCCAGTTCTGGCTGGACCGGGGCGTGGACGGGTTCCGGGTCGATGTGGCGCACGGCCTGATCAAGCAGGCCGACCTGGCCGACTGGCAGGAGCCGCAGGAGATCCTCTCCGGCCCGGAGGTGGACAAGCCGCGCCCGCCGATGTGGGATCAGGACGGCGTGCACGACATCTACCGGGAGTGGCGGGCGCTGCTCGACTCGTACGGCGGGGAGCGGATCCTGGTCGCCGAGGCGTGGGTGGAGCCGGCCGAGCGGCTGGCCCGCTACGTCCGGCCCGACGAGATGCACCAGGCGTTCAACTTCGAGTACCTGCTCGCCGCCTGGACCGCGCCGGCCCAGTACGCGGTGATCACCCGCTCGCTGGAGGCCACCGACTCGGTCGGCGCGCCCACCACCTGGGTGCTGTCCAACCACGACGTGGTCCGGCACGCCTCCCGGCTCGGCCTGCCGATCGGCACGCCCCGGCCCAACGGCATCGGCATCGGCGATCCGCAGCCGGACGCGGCGCTCGGCCTGCGCCGGGCACGGGCGGCCACCCTGCTGATGCTGGCCCTGCCCGGTTCCGCATACCTCTACCAGGGCGAGGAGCTGGGGCTGCCGGAGCACACCCTGCTGCCCGACGAGGCCCGGCAGGACCCGACCTGGGAGCGCAGCGGGCACACCGAGCGGGGCCGGGACGGCTGCCGGGTGCCGATCCCGTGGGAGGCCGACGCCCCGTCGTACGGCTTCGGCCCGACCGACGCGAGCTGGCTCCCCCAGCCTCCGATCTGGAGCGAGTACGCCCTCGACCGACAGCGCGGGGTGCCCGGCTCGACGTACGAGCTGTACCGGACCGCGCTCCGGCTGCGCCGCGAGCACGGGCTGGGCGCCGGGGCGCTGCGCTGGCTCTCCTCCGGCGACGAGGTGCTCACCTTCACCAACCGCGGGCTCATCGTGCTGACCAACTTCGGCGCCGAGCCGGTGCCCCTGCCGGTCGGCGCGAAGGTCCTGGCAGCCAGCGCCCCGCTCGACGACGACAACGCCGTCCCCAGCGACGTCACGATCTGGTATCGCGCCTGATGCCGCGCTCGGTGGCGGTGATCGCCCCGCCCTCCGGCGCGCGCCCGTCTGCTCCCCGGTGAGCCGGCGGGCGTGGCACCGGCCTGCCTGGATCCACCCGCACGGCCCGGCGTCCCCCCTCCACCCGCACGGGCCCGGCGTCCTCGCTTTTTGTTTTCCTTTGGAGCTGACGTCGTAAACGACTCACCCCACAGCTGCGGAACGGCTTTTTGCTCTGGGTGCGTTTCTGGTCGCTCCGGCGACAAGAAACGCACCCGAAGCGGGGCACGGGGCGCCGGTCGGCGCTGAATCGTCTACGCCATCAGCTCTGAAGGCGACGACGAGCACGCTGCCGCCCGGGCGGCGAAGCGGACCGGGCGACGAAGCGGACCGGACGGCGAAACGGACCGGACGGCGAAACGGACCGGACGGCGAAACGGACCGGACGGCGAAGGGCGGACCGGGCTGGGCACGCAGCGCTGGGCACGCACCGCCGGCCGCCCGCGGCAGCCGGCACCGCTCAGCCACGGTCGGCCGCGCGGGCGTGCAGAAGGTCGTGCACCTGCGCGATGTCTCGGGGTGACGTGCGCGCGGCGAGCCAGTACATGAGGCCGGTCGGGATGAAGAAGAGCTGGAACGCGGCCAGCCCGACGGCGTAGTTCAGCGGCGGCGGGAAGGCCGCCCGCAGCCCGTGGAAGACCACCCCGACCAGGCCGTTGCCGGCCGCCCGACCGACCCCGTTGACCAGGTTGCCCAGGCTGTAGACGGTGCCCCGGTGCTCGGGCGGGTTGACGTCGGCGATCAGCGCGAACCAGTTCGGCGAGTTGGCCGAGGTGAGGGCGAGTGCCAGCACGGCGGTCAACAGGCTGAGCCCGACCGTCGGCTCGGTGAGCACGCTGGACAGCACCGCGGAGATCACCGCGCCGGAGCTGCCGCCGTTGGGCACGTCGATCCGGATCGGCACGAGAAACAGCACCAGGTAGAAGGGCACGGCCGCGAGGATGCCCACCGCCGCGACCAGCGCCCGGCCGCTGGGCGTACGCCGCTGGAGCGCGTCGCCGGCCAGCCCGCCCACGATGGACAGCACCCCGCCGAGCTGGAACAGGGTGGCGAAGACGCTGCCCACCACCACGGCGGTGGCCGACGAGTAGCCCTGCGCCTCGGCCCGTTGGGCGAAGAGCACCGGCAGCCAGACCAGCGAGCCGAACGCCGCCTGCGCGGTCAGCCCCTGCAGGATCAGCCAGCGGTTGGTCCGCCGGCCCAGGATCCGGGGCAGGTCGGCCCGGCTGATCCGGTAGTCGTACTCGGCGCCGGAGTCGAACGCCGTGGCCAGCTCCGGCTCGCTCTGCCCGCGCCGGATGTCGTACGTGAACAGGTAGGCCACGGTGGCGACCAGGCCGACCACGGTGAGCAGCAGGAACGGCCGGCGCCAGTCGGTGGCGCCGAGGATCCCGCCGGTGAGCGTGCCGGCCAGGGTGCCGACGCCCTGCGACAGTCCCCAGAAGCTCATCACCACACCCCGGCGGCGCGGGGAGATCAGGTCGGTGACCACCGAGAAGCCGACCGAGCCGACCGCGCCCAGCCCGATCGCGGCGACCAGCTGGGCGACCAGGAACGTCGGGTAGTGGTGGGCGAGGGCGCTGCCGCCGGTGCCGGCCGCCCAGATCAGCGTGCCGACCATGAGCAGCGGTTTGCGGTTGGTCCGATCCCCCACGTACGCCCAGCCCACGGCGGCGACCGCGCTGACCAGAAAGCTCACCGCGGTGACCAGGCCGAGCAGGCGCTGCGGCACACCGAGCGCGCCGGAGATCGGCCCGTACAGCGGCGGCACCAGGCCGATCGCCACGTTGTCCAGCGAGGCGAGCACCACGAACACCACCACGCTGTAGAAGCGGTGGACCGGGTTGCCGCGCCGGAAGACCTTCGTGCCGCTCATGTCGGGCAGCAAACCAGGCCGAGATCACGGCCGGATGACCGGCCCCGACCGGTCAGCCGTCCGCGGCGGGGTCGAGGCGGTCGACGACCAGCTCCCGGGACCGCGCGTAGCGCTCCCGCACGGCGGGAACGGGCTCGCCGGCGTACTCCTCGGGGTGGCCGATGGTCCACGGCGGTGGCTCCGCGCCCCCCAGCACGACCCAGGCGGCCTGGCGGGCGGCGCCGTCGGCGACGTACTCGCCGGACGGCGGCACAACCACCGGGCGGCCGAAGACCTGCGGGGCGATCCGCCGTACCGCCGCCGATCGGGCCCCGCCACCGACCAGGATGATCCGGCGGGCGGTGGCGCCCTGCGCGGTCAGCGCGTCGAGCCCGTCGGCGAGCGCGCAGAGCATGCCCTCGACGGCGGCCCGGGCCAGGTGGGCCGGGGTCGAGCTGCCCAGGGTGAGGCCGTGCAGCGACCCGGTGGCGGTGGGCCGGTCCGGGGTCCGTTCCCCCTCCAGGTACGGGACCATGACCAGCCCGTCGGCGCCGGGCGGGGCGGCCAGGGCCAGCTCGCTCAGCTCGTCGAGGCCGACCCGGAGCAGGGCCGCGGCGGCGTCCAGCACCCGGGCCGCGTTGAGCGTGCAGACCAGCGGCAGGAACCGGCCCGTGGCGTCGGCGAAGCCGGCCACCGCGCCGGCGGGGTCGGCGGCGGGGGTGTCGGCCACCGCGAAGACCGTGCCCGAGGTGCCGACCGACACGACCACGTCGCCGGGACCGGCCCCGACGCCGAGCGCGGCGGCGGCGTTGTCCCCGGTGCCGGGCCCGAGCAGGACGTCGCCGGCCGGACCGGCACCGGCGAGCGCCGCCGGGTGCAGCTGTCCGGCCGGTTCCGCCGGGCCGAGCACCGCCGGCACCGCGACCTGCCGCCCGAAGGCACGTTCCAGCAGGTCGAGCCGGTAGTCACCGGTCCGGGGCGACCAGTAGCCGGTGCCGCTGGCGTCGCCCCGGTCGGTGCGCAACGCGGCCAGGCCGGGGGCGCCGGCGAGCCGCCAGGTGAGCCAGTCGTGCGGCAGGCAGACGGCCGCCACCCGGTCGGCGTTCGCCGGCTCGTGCCGGGCCAGCCAGCGCAGCTTGGTGGCGGTGAAGCTGGCCACCGGCACGCTGCCCGTCGCCTCGGCCCAGAAGCGCCGGCCGGCCTCGCCGCCGCCCGCCTCCGCGATCAGTTCCCGGCCGGCGTCGGCGGAGCGGGTGTCGTTCCAGAGCAGCGCGGGGCGGACGATCTCTCCGGCCGCGTCCAGGCAGACCATGCCGTGCTGCTGGCCACCGACCGCGACGGCGGCCACGTCGGCCAGCCCGCCGGCCGCGGCGACGGCCGCCAGCAGGGCGTCCCACCACGCCCGCGGGTCGACCTCGGTGCCGTCCGGGTGCGGCGCGCGGCCCTGCCGGACCAGCACGCCGGTCCCCGCGTCCCGGACCACCACCTTGCAGGACTGGGTGGACGAGTCGATCCCGGCGACGAGCGGCATGGCGGCCCGCCTCAGCGCGCGCCGAGCAGGTGCTCGACGGCGAGCTGGTTGAGCCGGACGAAGCCGTAGCCCTGCGCCCCGGCCGCCGCCGGGTCGAACTCCTCGAACGCGGACCGGTCGGCGAGCAGGTCGGCGTAGCTCTCCCCCGGGTTCAGCGTCGGGGTGGCCAGGTCGGTGACCTTGCTGGCGGCCAGCGCCTCGGCCACCTCCGGGTCGGCCCGGAACGCCGCGGCCCGCTCCTTCAGCAGCAGGTAGGTGCGCATGTTCGCCGCCGCCGACGCCCACACCCCGGCCATGTCCTCGGTGCGGGAGGGCTTGTAGTCGAAGTGCCGGGGCCCGTCGTACGCGGGACCGCCGCTCGGGCCGCCGTGCTCCAGCAGATCGACCAGGGCGAACGCGTTGAGCAGGTCGCCGTGGCCGAAGACCAGATCCTGGTCGTACTTGATGCCCCGCTGGCCGTTGAGGTCGATGTGGAACAGCTTGCCCTGCCAGAGCGCCTGGGCGATGCCGTGCGCGAAGTTCAGTCCGGCCATCTGCTCGTGGCCGACCTCCGGGTTGAGCCCGACCAGCTCGGGGTGGGCCAGGGTGGAGATGAACGCCAGGGCGTGCCCGACGGTGGGGAGCAGGATGTCGCCGCGCGGCTCGTTCGGCTTCGGCTCCAGGGCGAAGCGCAGGTCGTAGCCCTGGTCGACGACGTACTGGCAGAGCAGGTCGACGGCCTCCCGGTAGCGGTCCAGCGCGGCGCGGACGTCCTTGGCCAGGTCGTACTCGGCGCCCTCCCGGCCGCCCCACATCACGAAGGTGCGGGCGCCCAGCTCGGCGGCGAGGTCGACGTTGCGCAGCACCTTGCGCAGCGCGTACCGGCGGACGGACCGGTCGTTGCTGGTGAAGCCGCCGTCCTTGAACACCGGGTGGGTGAAGAGGTTGGTGGTGACCATCGGCACGACCAGGCCGGCCTCGTCGAGCGCCTTGCGGAACCGGGTGAGGTGGGCGTCGCGGGTGGCGGCGTCCGCGCCGAACGGGACCAGGTCGTCGTCGTGGAAGGTGATCCCGTACGCGCCGAGCTCGGCGAGCCGGTGCACCGCCTCGACCGCGTCCAGCTCGGGGCGGGTGGCGTCGCCGAACGGGTCGCGGGCCGGCCAGCCCACCGTCCAGAGACCGAAGGAGAACTTGTCGGCGGGGGTGGGACGGGGCGCCATGGCAGACCTCCGGTGGTGTCGTCGGTGGTGTGTCGTCCGCAATTTGTTCAGTGATTGAATTAAATGATCGCGGTGTGGCAGTGTCAAGGGGTGACCATGGCCAGCAGCACCGGAGCGGTCCGGCAGGGCAGCCTCCGCGAGCTCAACCTCGCGGTGGTGCTCCGGCGGATCGCCGCCGCCGACCACCCGCCCTCCCGGGCCGCGCTCGCCGCCGGGACGGGGCTGACCCGGGCCACCGTCTCCGCGGTCGTCGACGACCTGATCGCCGGCCGGCTGGTCGTCGAGGCGCAGCCCGCGCCCCGGGCCGGGGCCGGGCGGCCGGCCCGCGGCCTGGTGCTGGCCACCGACGGCCCGGCCGGGCTCGGCCTCGAAGTCAACGTCGACTACCTGGCCGCCTGCGTGGTCGACCTGAGCGGCGCGGTCCGGCACCACCTGGTACGCCGCGCCGACCTGCGCCCGGTCTCCCCCGCCGCCGCCCTGGACCGGCTCGCCGCGCTCGCCGCCGAGGCCCGCGCCGCCGCAGTACGCGACGGGCTGACCCTGGCCGGCGCGGCGCTCGCCGTGCCGGGCCTGGTCGGCGACGGCGGCCTGGTCCGGCTCGCCCCCAACCTCGGCTGGCGGGACGTGGACGTCCCCGGGCTGCTCGCCGGGCACCCGCTCGCCGAGCCGGTCGACGGGATCCCCCCGCTGGTGGTCGACAACGAGGCCAACCTGGCCGCCCTCGGCGAACTGCACGCCGGTCCCCCCGGGTCCGCCAGCTTCCTGCACATCTCCGGCGAGATCGGCATCGGCGCGGGGATCGTGCTCGACGGGGCGCTCTACCGGGGCGCCCGCGGCTGGAGCGGCGAGATCGGCCACCTCCCCGTGCACCCGGAGGGGCGACCCTGCCGCTGCGGCGGGCAGGGCTGCCTGGAGCGGTACGCGGGCCAGGAGGCCATCCTTGCCGCCGCCGGGCTCGCCGGCGCGGACCTACCGGCCGACACCGCCGCGACCCGACTGGCGGACCTCGCCCGGGCCGGCGACCCGGCCACCCGGGCCGCCCTGGCCGAGGCCGGAACCGCCCTCGGGGTGGCCGTGGCGGGCGTGGTGAACCTGCTGGACCTCGACACCGTGGTGCTCGGCGGCGGTTACGCCCCGCTCGCCCCGTGGCTCACCCCGCCGGTGGTCGCCGAGATCTCCCAGCGGGTGCTCACCGCGGCGTGGGCGCCCGTGACGGTACGGCCGGCGGCGCTCGGCGCGCAGTCCGCAGCCGTCGGCGGGGCCGCGTCGGTGGTGCGCCGGATCGTCGACCGCCCGGTCGGCTGGCTGGCCCGTACCGGGCGTTTCCCGTCGCCCTCCTCAGCCTGATCGGTGCCGTCGAGTGATGATTGGCAGCTCAGCTGGTCGACACGCCGAGAAGACTCCGGCCTGGGCGTCAACGATCGTGGCGCGGCCGGCGACGCCGCGGGGCTGAGATCAGGCGGTACGCGCCACCGGCGGCTCGCCTGGGGTCTCCCCCGGCCCGGTCAGCGGCTCGTCGAGCCGCTCGCCCGCCGACTGGAGGACCGGCCAGCCCTCCGCTGCGGCGGCCTCACCGCGCCGCGCGACCTCGTCGAACTCGCGCATCCCGCGCAGCAGTGCCGCGCGCCCCTCCGCGCCCATCCCGGCCAGGATCCGGTCCAGCCGGCGCCGGCGGTCGGCCCGCAGCTCGCCGAGGAGCCGGATCGCTTCCGGGGTGAGGTGCAGCGAGATCTCCCGCCGGTCGTACCGGCCCGGCTCCCGCTCCAGCATCCCGGCCGCCACCAGCCGGTCGCAGAGCCGGCTGGCCGAGGAGAGCAGCATGTCGGTCAGCGTGGCGAGGCGGCGAAGGTTGATCCCGTCGTACTTCTCCACGACCATGACCGCGCGTAACTGGGCGCCGGAGAGCCGACTCGTCGTCCGCTCCCGGGCCGCCTCCCAGACAGCCAGCAGGGTGCCCGCCGCCTCGTCCAGCGCGGCGGCCATACTCGCATCAGGTCCGTGGGGACCGGTCTCTTCGGCCATGGTGCGCCCGAGACTACTCGCCTTACCAGGGCGACGACCTGTGCAAAGGAGCAAAGATGGGCGGGCCGGAGGACCGGGCGCGCCGGACCCTCACCGAGGCTCCGGCGGACCTGCTGCTCGACCGGCTCGCCGCCGAGCTGGAGCGGTCGTACGCGATCACGGGCGCCGAGTTGTACCAGGTCGACTACCGGCTGGCCGCGCTGCTGCCGCTGGGCGGCGGCGAGGCGATCACCGCTCCCGGCCACCCGGCCTGGCGCTGCTTCGACCATCAGGACCCGGTCGGGTCGGACGACGCCGCCTGGTTCCCGGTCGGGATGCGGGGCGAGCGGCGTGGCGTGCTCCGGTTGTCGCCGCCACCGGCGGACCCGGCCGTCCTCGCGGAGCTGGCCGCGATCGCCACCGTCCTCGGCCACGAGCTGGCCGCGGTGACCCCCACCACGGACGTCTATCTCACCGCCCGCCGCACCCGCCGGCTGACACTGGCCGCCGAGATGCAGTGGGAGCTGCTCCCCGGCCGGAGCCGCAGCCGGCCCTCGTTCAGCCTGGCCGGGCAACTGGAGCCCGCGTACGCGGTGCGCGGGGACAGCTTCGACTGGTCCGACGACGGCCGCCGGCTCTGGCTCTCGGTGATCAACGGCTCGGGCGAGGGGGTGGCCGCGTCCATGCTCACCTCACTGGCCACCCACGCGCTGCGCAACGCCCGCCGGGCCGAGCTGGGGCTGGCCGACCAGGCCGCCCTCGCCGACCAGGCGATCTACGCCCTGCACCGGGGTCAGCAGCACCTCTCCGCGCTCCTGCTGGAGCTGGACCTGGCGGGCGGCTCGATCACCGTGGTCGACGCGGGCTCGCCCCGGCTGTTGCGGCTGCGCGACGGTGAGGTGACCGAGCAGGTGCTGGAGAAGCAGTTCCCGCTCGGCATCTTCGAGGGCACGGACTACCGGGAGCAGCGGTTCCAGCTGCGGCGCGGGGACCGGCTCTTCGTGGTCAGCGACGGCGTGGTCGAGGCCACGGCCAACCGGATCCGGTACGGCGAGACGGCGCTGGACCGTTTCCTGCGGCGTACCGGACCGCTGCAGCCGCTGGACGCGGTGCGGTCGCTCCTCGGCGACCTGCGGGCCTTCGTCGCCGGCGACCTGGTCGACGACGCCGTGGTGGTCTGCCTGGACTGGCTCGGCCCGCAGCCCTGACCGGCGGACCGCTGCGGCGGCGGGCCGGCCGTCGGGCCGCCCGCCGCCGGTTCAGTACGCGCCGCGGCTGTTGATCACCGCGCCGAAGGTCTTCCAGAGGATGGTCAGGTCGGCGGCGAGCGACCAGTTCTCCACGTAGTAGAGGTCGAGCCGGATGCCGTCCTCCCAGCTCAGGTCGGACCGGCCGCTGACCTGCCAGAGGCCGGTCATGCCGGGCTTGACCAGCAGGCGACGGGCCACGTCCCCGTCGTACCGGGCCACCTCGGAGGGCAGCGGCGGGCGGGGGCCGACCAGGCTCATCTGACCGAGCAGCACGTTGGCGAGCTGGGGCAGCTCGTCCAGGGACCACTTGCGCAGGAGCTTGCCGACCCTGGTCACCCGGGGGTCGTCACGCATCTTGAACAGCAGGCCGTCGGTCTCGTTGCGCGCGGCCAGCTCGGCCAGCAGGGCGTCGGCGTTGACCACCATGGTGCGGAACTTGAAGACGCCGAACTCCTTGCCGCCCTGGCCGACCCGGACCTGGCGGAACAGCACCGGCCCCCGGCTGTCCAGCTTGACGGCGAGCGCGATCACCACCAGCAGGGGCAGCAGCAGGAGCAGTGCCACCAGCGACACCGAGCGGTCGACCAGCCCCTTGACCAGCTTCCGGGCCCCCCGGAACTCGGGCGCCTCGACGTGGATCAGCGGCAGGCCGGCGACCGGGCGGGTGTGGATGCGCGGGCCGGCGACGTCGGTCAGCGCGGGCGCCACGACCAGGTCGACCCCCGTGCCCTCCAGCTGCCAGCCGAGCCGGCGCAGCCGGGTCGCGGTCAGCTCACCGGAGGCGGTGACCGCGACGGTGTCCGCGCCGATCGCGGTGGCCGCCTCCGGGATGCCCCGGAACGACCCGACGACCGGCACGTCGCCCAGTCGCTGCGGCACCGGGGCGAGCAGCGCGTCGGGGATGCAGGCGCCGACCACCTGGTAGCCGGCGTACGGCTCGCGGCGCAGGGTGTGCACCAGCTCCAGGACGTGTGCGGTGTCGCCGACCACCAGCACCTTGCGGGACCAGCCGGCGCCCCGGTCGCGGGCGCGGTGCAGCCGCTTGCGGGCGGCGAACCGGGCCACCTCCAGGCCCACCGTGCCGACCGCGAAGGAGATGGCCAGGAAGCCCCGGGAGACCCCGACGTCGGCGATGTACCCGGCGATCGCGATGCCACCGGCGAGCCGCAGGCTGGCCGCGCTGACCCGCCGGTACTCGTCGGCGCCGTAGCCGAGCACCCGGTCGTCGTAGCAACGCATCGCCCGCAGCGAGATCAGCCAGACGAGCAGCAGCGCGGGCGCGACCACCACGTACGGGATCGCGGAGCCGCTCGGTCGCTCGTCGCCGAAGCGGGCAACGTACCCGACCAGGATGGCGACCGCCAGCACGGCGGTGTCCAGCACCACCAGGACCCGGATGTAGGCCCGCTCAGCGGCGCGCGTCGGGCCGGAACGGTCGCCGCCCGGCCGCGTCGCCGTGCTGGCGGGAGTCAACAGCGTCGCCGAGGTCACCGGCCCTCCCCACTTCCCTCAGGCCGAACCCGCGCCACGCCGCCCCGATCGGGGACCGGCGGCTGGGAGCACCCGGACATCTTGCCTCGATAATTATGGACGCCGATTGCTTCGGACGTATTGCCGTCACTTCTTCGAAAACCGCCGCAACCTGGAAGCGTTCCGCCGCACCGGGTTTCCCCGGCCCGGCGGAACGCGTTCGCTGAGTGGCGGGTCAGCGCGGTGCCGGCGGTCGCAGCGCGATCGCCTGCAGGAGGATCTCGCCGATCTTGGCCGGATCGACGGTGACGAACGGCCGACCGCCGGTGATCGCCGTGATCGGCTCGAGCTCCGCCCGGCTGACGTCCTTCCCGATCCCGATGATGATCACCTGGATCGGCTGCTCCGGGTCGCGCAGCTTCTTCAGCTTGGCGAGCAGTTCCTTCTGGGAGATGCCGTTGTCGTCGTCGTTCTGGCCGTCGGTGAAGAGCACGATCGAGTTGACCTTGCCCGGCTCCCAGTCCTCCTGGACCTTCTCGTAGGCCGCCAGCAACGTGTCGTAGAGGCCGGTGTCACCCTTCGATACCTTGACCGAGGCGAGGCCCTGCCGCAACGCGTTGCGATTGGTCGACAGCGGCTTGATCGGTACGACTTCCCGATAGTCCAGCGGCCCGTTCAGGTTGGTGGAGAAGGTCCACAGCCCGATCGACCAGGAGTCGTCGAAGAGTGCGAGGCCCTGGTTCGCCGCCGCGACGGTGACCTGCAACCGGGTGGCGCCGTTGGCGGTCGCCACCGGGTCCTTCATCGAGCCGGAGACGTCGATGATGCTGAGCATGCGGCCGGACTGGGTGGCGACGGACCAGGTGGTGGTGGCCTTCTGGATGGCGATCGGGTCCAGGCCGGCCGCGCCGCCCTGACCGGTCGGGGAAGCGTCCCCGAGGCTCGGCGCCCCCCGCGGCGCCTGGAACCCCTCGCCCCAGTTGCCGTCGGGCGCACGCAGCGACTGCGCGGCGAGCCGGTCCCGGAACTGCGGCGTCCTCAGCACGTCGAAGAGCACCTTCGCGGCCGACGCCTTGACCGGCTCGATGCCGGGCAGCACTGCGAACGGGTAGTCCAGCGGCATCGGCGCCGGGTCGTCCAGGTAGAGCGCGGCCAGCGGGATCGGCGGCTTGGTGGCGTTGTACGCGATCACGTCCTCTTCGGAGAGCGCCGCGGCGCCCAGGGCGCTGGCGATGGCCGTCGGGTCGGGCGAGCGCGGGAACCGGGCGAGGAGATCCTGCCGAAGTGAGGACCGGTTGGTCGCCAGCTGCCGCAGCGCCCCGATCATCGCCTCCTGAGCCTGGCCGGGCGACGAGCCGGTGGCACTGGCCGCGGCGGTCAGCGAGAGCAGCCCGGACAGGCCGGCGGCGTCCTGGGTCGGCTCGACGATGCCGGCCCGCAGCGGCTTGCTGCTGGTGAGCTGTTGCAGCAGATCCTTCCAGGTCAGCTTCTTGTCCGGCCAGCCGAACCGGGAGGCCACCGGCTCGGGCACGGCGACCACCACCGGGCTGCGAGCGATCGAGGCGCCGTTGGCCGGGTCGAAGGCGTTGGCGCCCCCGCTCTTGAGCCGCAGCAGCCAGGTGGACGAGTCCGGCACCCAGACGTCCGGCGTCACCGCCGTCCCGCTGGCCTGTCCGACGCCGGCCAGGCTGGCACCGTGCTTGCTCGCCACCGCGGCGGCCACCTCGACCGGCTCGTCTGCGGCGACGTTCACGGCGATGCAGGTGCCACCCACCGCCGCTCCGTCGGCGACCCACTTGTCGGCCGCCGCCTTGATGGCTGGCTCAATCTCCGGGGCGGCCGCCACGGACAGCTGGATCCGCCCGGAGCAGGACGGCCCCGCCAACTGCTGGTAACCGAACCAGGAGCCGGCTACGACGAGGGCGAGCGCGGTGGCCGCCGCAACGGCACCTGCTCCTCCAAGGCGCGAACGCATGCGATGGCGGCCAGACACGGTGACCATCTTGCGTACCTCGTGGGGTTACTGCCACAACCGTTCGGACGAAAGTTACGCAGCAGAAACCGTTTACCAGGGAAAAGTTACCCTGAGTGTCCGGTCAGTGATCAGAGGTGACAGCGGTCCACTGGGGAGTGTCCGTCGCCGGCCGTCCTCACGGCCGTACGCAGGTCGGGCTCGCCACCGGCACCGGCTCCCCCACCGGCTCCGGCACCCCGGTGTCGGGGTCCACCCGCAGGATCCTGATCATGTCGGCCCGCTCGTCGGCCACGTAGAGGTGCCCACCCGCCAGGGCGAAGTGCCGCGGCCACTCCCCGCCGGTGTCGACCTCGGCCACCAGCTCGGGGGCCGCGCCGGTCACCGCGAAGACGGCCACCGTGCCGACCCCCCGGTTGGCGACGTAGAGGAAGCGGCCGTCCGGCCCGACCGCGACCTCGGAGGGCTGCACGTGCCCGACCCGCCCGCTCGCGTCCACCCGGATCCGCTGGTGCAGCCCGTCGGCGGTCAGGTCGTACCCGGTGACCGTCCCGTCCAGTTCGCCGACCAGCCAGCAGCGCCGCCCGTCGGGATGCCGGGCCAGGTGCCGGGGCCCGCTGCCGGCCGGCGTACGCAGCCGCGGTGCGCGCGGCACCAGCCGACCGGAGGCCGGGTCGAGGTCGTACCGGTAGACCGAGTCGGTGCCCAGGTCGACGGCGAGCAGCGGACCGCCGTCCGGGTCGGGCGAGACCATGTGGCAGTGCGCCCGCTCCTGCCGTTGCGGGTCGGCGCCGTGCCCCTCGTGCCGCACCAGGTCGGAGCGCTCCCCCGGCACGCCGTCGCCGTCGAGCGGGAACACGGCCACGCTACCGCCGCCGTAGTTCGCCACGAAGAGGTGCCGCCCGTCCGGGGCGACCGCCAGGTGGCAGGGCTCGGCCCCGCCGGTCGGGCGGACGCCGACGAGGTCGAGACCGCCGTCCCGGGCGACCCGGAACGCGCTGAGCTGCCCCTCGGCGAGCTCGTTGACCGCGTAGAGGACCGGCGACGCCGGGTGCCGGACCAGGAACGACGGCGACGGGGTGACCGCCACCGTGCCGAGCGGGGTCAGCTCCCCCGACACCGGATCGCGGCGGGCGGCGACGATACCCTCGGCCCGCCCGCCCGCCTCCGCCGTGTAGCCACCGATGTGGACGATCGTGTCCTGTGCGCGCACCGGTCCCACCTTCCGCCGACTCCTGGCGTCGATCCAACCAGAGGTACCCCGTCAAGCCCGGCCGGTTCGGGTGGCTTTCCCGGGATCCGGCACCCGCGGGGCCCTGCCGCGAACGGCGGGGCCCGGGGGCCCGCCGGGTCAGCCCACCGGCACCGGCTCGCCGCGCTGCCGGGCGACGTGCTCGACCAGCTCGATCAGCACCAGCTTCCCGGACTGCCGGTCCCGGGCGTCGCAGAGCACCAGCGGCACGTCCGGGTCCAGGTCCAGCGCGTCGCGTACCGCCGCCAGGCTGAACCGCCGGGACCCGTCGAAGCAGTTCACCCCCACCACGAACGGGATGCCCCGCTGCTCGAAGTAGTCGATCGAGGGAAAGCAGTCGGCCAGCCGGCGGGTGTCGGCGAGCACCACCGCGCCGAGGGCGCCGAAGGCCAGCTCGTCCCAGAGGAACCAGAACCGGTCCTGCCCGGGCGTGCCGAAGAGGTAGACCTGCAGGTCGTCGTTGATGGTGATCCGCCCGAAGTCCATCGCGACCGTGGTGGTGGCCTTCTCCTCCACGCCGGAGACGTCGTCCGTGCCGACGCCGGCCCCGGTCAGCACCTCCTCGGTCTGCAACGGCCGGACCTCGCTCAACGCGCTCACGAGCGTCGTCTTGCCGGCCCCGAAGCCGCCGGCGATGAGGATCTTCAGGGCCAGCGGGACCTGCGGCCGGGCCGCCTCCCGGTCAGAGCGCACGGAGTCCATTGACCACCGCCTTGAGGATGTCGTCGTCGGGCAGGCGCGCGGCGGTCGGCGGCTGGTGCACCGCGACGAGCCCCCGGGCGAGCAGGTCGCCGAGCAGCACCCGGACCACGCCGACGGCGAGGTCCAGGTCGGCGGCGAGGTCGGCCAGGACGGCCGGCCGCCGGCTCAGTTCGACCAGGCGCCGATGCTCCGGCTGGAGGCCCGACAGGCCGGCCGTGTCGGCCGCCGGAGCGGCGAGCACGAACGCCACCAGGTCGCAGCCGTCGACCGAGGGTCGCACCCGCCCGCCGGTGAGGGCGTACGGCCGGACGACCGGGCCGGCGGCGTCGTCCAGCCACTCGTGGTGCGCGCCCGGTGACTCAGCCCACATCGATCGCACCCGACGCCGCCCGGGCCGGGGCCGCCAGGCTCTCCCCGACCCGGATCACCAGCATCGCCATCTCGTACGCCACCAGGCCGATGTCGGCGTCGGCGTCGCTCACCACCGCCAGGCAGGCGCCCTGCCCGGCCGCCGTGACGAACAGGTACGCGGACTCCATCTCCACCACGGTCTGGCGGACCGCGCCGCCGCCCACGTGCCGGGTGGCGCCCTTGGCCAGGCCGGAGAAGCCGGAGGCCAGGGCGCAGAGGTGCTCCGCGTCGCTGCGGTCCAGCTCGGCCGAGGCGCCGAGCAGCAGCCCGTCGGCCGACAGCACCACCGCCTCGCGGGCGGCCGGCACCCGCTCCACCAGGTCGTCGAGCAACCAGTCGAGATCGGCGTTCTGCCGCGTCGTGTGCACCACTAGGCGTCCCTCTCAGTTGCGGTCGGAGGTTCCGGAGCCACCGCCGGTGCCGGCGGGGCGGGCGTGCCGGCCGGGCGCGGGGCCACGCCGGCGGCCGGGCCGCCACCCGGGCAGGCGGCGGAGGTCGAGGATGCGCCGGCCGCGGTCTCCTGGAGCCGATCGGCGGCGGCGCGGGCGCCGTCCCGACGGCCCCGGGCGGTGCCGGCCTGGAGGGCCGACATGGCCCGGCGGACCTCCTCGGGTGGCCGGTGCGCCGGCGTGCCCGCGACGACCGGCATGGACCTCGTCGCGGGTCCGCGCCGGCGAACCCGCCGGGGTAGCCCGTCGTCGTCGGCGGGCGGCTCGACCGAGGAGGTACGGCCGGCCGGCAGCGACACCACCGCCGACGCGGGGCGGTCCCGGCCGGGCCGGGCGACCCGTGGCCGGGGCAGCGCGCCCAGCCGGGTCACCTTGGCCATCCGCCGCTGGTCGGGGCCGTTTGCCCCGGCGTCCGGGTCGGTCGGGCCGAGCGCCGGCTCCTCGGTCACCAGGTCGGCCGGAACGAACACGGTGGCCGTGGTCCCGGCCGGCGTGGCCGGTCGCAGCTCGACCCGGACGCCGTGCCGGGCGGCCAGCCGGGCGACCACGAACAGGCCCAGCCGGGCGCTGTCGGCCGGGTCGAACTCCGGGGCGCGGGACAGCTTGCGGTTGGCGTCGGCCCGGGCCTGCGGCGACATGCCGAGCCCGTGGTCGGTGATCTCGATGGCGTACCCGTCGGGCCCGGCCCGCCCGGTGACGTCGACCCGGGTGCCCGGCGGGGAGAAGGCCGCGGCGTTCTCGATCAGCTCGGCCAGCAGGTGGATCACGTCGCCGACGGCCCGGCCGAGCATCCCGGCCGGCTGCACCTCGCCGATGTCGACCCGGTCGTACTGCTCCACCTCGGAGATGGCGCCGCGCACCACGTCGACCACGGCGACCGGGCTCCGCCAGCCCCGGCCGGGGGCGGCACCGGCGAGGATGACCAGATCCTCGGCGTGCCGCCGGAGCCGGGTGGCGAGGTGGTCGACCTGGAACAGCCCGGCCAGCTCGTCCGGATCCTCGGTCTGCCGCTCCAGCCGGTCCAGCAGCGCCAACTGTCGGTGCACCAGGCCCTGGCTGCGCCGGGCGATGTTGAGGAAGACCTCGTTGAGCCCCCGACGCAGGGTGACCTCGTCGACGGCGGCCTGCACGGCGGTCCGGCGTACCTCGTTGAAGGCCCGCCCCACCTGGCCGATCTCGTCGCCGCCGTGGTCCAGCTCGGGCGCCTCCCGGGCGACGTCGACCTCCTCGCCGCGGCGCAGCCGGGCGACCACGTCGGGCAGCCGGTGCTCGGCCATCTCCAGCGCGGCCGTGCGCACCCCGGTGAGCCGTCCGGCCAGCGACCGGCCGACCCGCAGCGCGACCAGCACGCAGACCACGATGGCGAGCAGGCCGAAGACCCCGGCGACGGCGAGCCGGACCAGGATCGGCACCGCCATCGGCACCGACCGCTCGGCCAGGTCGTCCGCGCCGCGCAGCTCGAAGTCCCGCAGGCCCTGCCAGACCACGGCCTGGCTGGACTCCCAGGCCCGTACGTCCAGCTCGGCCGGCAGGGTCCGGGCGCGGATCAGGGTGTCCTGGAGGGCGTGCAGCCGGACGTACGCCTCCCCTTCGGTGAACCGCTGGTATTCCACGCGGGCCCGCTCGGGCAGGTCGGCCACCGCGGTCTCGATCAGGAAACGCTGGTTGTCGATGGTGCGTACCAGTTGCTCGTGCTCGCCCTCGGCGTACCGGCCGGCGGTGAGCGCGCCGGCGAGCAGCGTGTCGGTCTGGCCGAGCAACTCCCGGGACCGGCCGATCGCGGTCAGCGCCAGCGCCTCCCGGTTGAGCTGGTGGTCGGGCAGGGTGGCCATCGCGGAGAACGCCTGGAAGGCGGAGTTGACCATCCCGCCGTACAGGCCGATCGCCCCGGCCCGGTCGACCTTCCGGGCGTCGATGAAGCCCCGGCCGGCCGGCAGCGCGTCGAGCGCGGAGAGCAGCTGGTCGAGCCGCTCGTCGAGCAGGTCGTCGGCGGCGTCGCGCAGGTCCGGCCCGTCGACCCGGCGGCGCAGCTCGGCGACGGCCTGGTCGGTGCGGGTCCGCTGCTCGGCCAGAGCGGGCAGGGTGGTGTCCCCGGCGAGCTGGACGACGGAGAGCCGGCGTTCCCGTTGCAGCTCGGCGACGACCGCTTCGCCGGGGCGGCCCAGGTCGTAGAGGAGGGTGCGCGCGGCGAGCAGGTCGAGGGCGGGCCCGAAGGTCAGCGAGGTGGCGAAGATCCAGAGCGCCAGCAGCGCGGTCACCGGACCGATGACCAGCGCGGTCAGCTTGGCGCGGATCGGCCAGTCACGGGTGTTCATCAGACCTCGCCCGGAAGGGTGTCGCAGGGGGTGGCGCCGGCACGGGCCGAGATTTCCGGCCGCGATGCCCGAGCCCCGGCTCGGGTGCCCTCGGCAGGATACGTAATCACCGGCGGATGCACTACCGGCCGTCTCGCTCGTCGCTACCGTCCGGAACGCTCCGCTGTGGATCCCGTCGGGCGCGAGCGCCCCGCCGGAACGGCTCGGCCGAGGCCCGCCCGATTCGCTCCGCGCCTGCGGGCGGTGTCTGCCCGGGGCTGTTCGGGGCGCGTGCTGACGGGACGCGCTTTCTGGAACAGGTCAGGTTTCGGCGGGACCGGGCCGGGTTCTCACCAGGCGAACCGCACTGCCCGGTCCGGGAGTCGCCCGGGAAAGTGCCCCGGATCGGGATTGGCGATCAGGAGACGGAGGGAATACCAGCGGGCGAAGGAGGAGCCATGTCGCCCACGCAGACAGTCGTCACAGTCATCGTCGTGCTGATACTCGCGGCGTTGGCGGGGGTCGCCGTCGTCGCCAACCGCCGGCGCGCCCTCCGGCAACGTTTCGGCCCCGAGTACGACCGGCTCGTCGCCGAGCGGGACAGCCGGGCCGAGGCCGAGCGGGAACTGCGGGAGCGGGAACGCCGCCACGCCGAGCTGAGGCTCACGCCGCTCAGCGCCGAGTCCCGGGCCCGGTACGCCACGGCCTGGGAGGAACTCCAGGTCCGCTTCGTCGACTCGCCGGCCGAGGCCGTCCGGGACGCCGACGAGCTGGTCACCCGGCTGATCGCCGAACGCGGGTACCCGACCGGTGACTTCTCGGAACAGACCGCCCATCTCTCCGTCGAGCACGCCCGCACGCTGTCCCACTACCGGGACGCCCACGAGATCCGACTGCGCACCGAGCGGGGCGAGGCCAGCACGGAGGAACTCCGCCAGGCGCTCGTGCACTACCGGGCCCTCTTCGCCGACCTGCTCGGCGCGGACCCGGTCGGGCACCGGCCGCCGCGACAGCGCGACCCCGACCACGAATCCGACGTCACGAGCCGCTGAGGAGGCCGCCGCCATGCGCCAGGAAGAGCAGCAGGTCACGCAGGGACACCCCGAAGCCGTCCGGTCCGCGCCGGTGCCGGTCCGCCCGCCCGCCGGCGAGGGCGACGGGCACCGGCGCGACCAGGGCGCCCGGACCGACGTACCCGAGGACGCGCTGGACGACCGGGGCACCTTCGACGATCCGACGGTGCCGGGCGAGCGGACCGCCGGGGGACCGGACCGCCGAGCGGCGGAGGCGGACGAGACCCGGGCGTACGACGCGCGGGAGCGCCGGGAGGCGGAGGCCGCCGACGCCGCCGGCGAGGGCCGGCCGGAATACCACGATCCGGCGCCGGTGCCGACCGCGTTCGGGGCGGCCACCGTGGCCGACGCGGTGGCCGCCTCCGCGATGGCCAGTGGGCGGCCCGAGGACGAGCGTGACGCCCGCGGCGAGGACACCGCCCAGCCGGGCGACGGGGCCCCGGGGCGGACCGATCCGTTCGACGACGAGCGGGCCGACCCGACGGCCGGTGACCGGCTGCACGAACCGGAGCGGTGGGCGGCCGAGCGCTCCGGCGCGGCGCGGGACGACGCCCTCTCCTCCGCCGCGGCCGGGTACGGCAGCGCCGAACCGGCCATGGTCGATCCGGACGCCAGCGCCGCCGCGGCCGGCGCGGGCGTGGCCGGCGCCGCCGCGGGCGCGGGTACGGCCGGCGGGGCGCGCCGCGACCTGGCGCCGTCGGTGCCGCCGGACGCCGCCACGCTCTTCGCGCCCGAGATCGCCGAGAATTTCCGGAATCGCTGGCGGGATGTCCAGCTCCGCTTCGTGGACGACCCGCGCGCCGCGGTCGGCCAGGCGGAGTCGCTGGTCGAGGAGGCGATCGAGGCGCTCTCGGCCGCGCTGCGGGAGCAGAAGACCAAGCTCGGCGGCGGGCCGGAGTCGAGGGCGGCCGACACCGAGCAGCTCCGGGTGGCCGTCCGCAGCTACCGGGACTTCCTGTACCGGGTCCTCGGCCGCTGAGCGGCGTTCGCCCGGGCTCCGGCCGGGCGGTGCCCACGACGACGAGCGATGACCGCGCCCGGACGGCATGGCCCGGCCGCTGCCGGGTACGCCAGGGGGATCACGGAACGGGACAGGAGGGCAGCAGCATGACGGATCGTGACCGCGGTGGCGAGCGGCCGCTGGAGGAGACCCCCGAGGCGGCCGCGGCGGTGAACGACGACAGCACGGTGCCGCAGCTGCGCACGGGCGGCGGTGCCGACCGGGACAATCCCGTCTTCACCGAGCCCGACGGGGCCGTGCCCGACACCGGTTCGCCCGACATCCTCGGCGACCCGTACGCGGCCGGGTCCGGGCCGACCGGCACCGGGACCGGGGCGACCGGCACCGGCACCGAGGGGGCCGCGGCCAACCGGCGCACCGGCGGCGAACAGCCGTGGGACCCCGAGGACCTGGTGCTGGCCCGAGGCCAGGACCTCACCCCGGAGAACATCGAGCGAGCCCGCCGCGACCTGGCCGAGCTGGGCCGGGCGGCGATCGAGAAGACGGTCCCCTGACGGCCGTACGGCCCGCACAGCCGGGGGCCCCTGGCCGACCTCGGGGGGTCGACCAGGGGCCCGGGGGGAACCCGCGCGGCGGTGCCTCACTCCCGCCGCTGCGGGTGGGCCGGCCCCCGCTCAGGAGAGCGGCGGGTAGGCGTTGCGCATGAGCTCCTGGAACTGCGCGGAGAACCAGTGCCCCGAGACCGGGGCGTTGGGCAGCGCGCCGGTCAGGTTGTTGCCGTTGCGGGCGTTGCCGGTGTACGTCGGGTCGCACATCCGGTCGAAGCCCTTGCCCTCGTCGTTCGCGATCTCGCTGCTGGAACCGTCCGACTCGCCCGGGGGCTTGATCCAGACGTACGCGTCGATGCCCGCCTCGGGCGCCGCCTTCGGCCGCTCACCGAGGCCGGCGCCGGCCTGGTTGCACCAGTTGCCGGCGTGGATCCGGCGGTCGATCCGGCCCCCGTTGACGTAGGTGTCGACGCTGGTCATCGGGCCGGGGCCGGTGGGCCGGGCGGAGCCGCCCCAACCGTTGCGGGAGGTGTCGATCAGCATGCCGATGCCGCTGTCGAAGCCGACCGACACCAGCTTCTGCCGGAACGCCTGGGCGAACGACAGCTCGTCGACGTACTGATTCCAGTCGATCCACTTCGACTGCCGGACGGTCTGGCCGTTCACCGTGTCGGTGATCTTGACGTACGGCTCGCGCAGGGCGGAGTAGTTCGCCGTGTTGACGATGAAGCCGTGCACGTTGCGCACCGTGCTGCCGGAGGCGACCGCGGCGCTCTTCAGCATGTCGGCGGTCGGGCCGAAGTTGCTGTCCCAGCCGATCCAGCCGTGGTGCGCGGCGTCGATGTAGTTGTAGACGTTGCCGATCGCCCCCAGCTTGGCCAGGGCGTAGCCGACACCGTTCACGTACGCGCCGTTGGCCTTGACGGTGTCGCACATCACGGTGCCGCCGGCGTTGCCCGAGGTGTTGGTCACCAGGTTCGGCAACGAGTCGATCTCGATGATGTTGATGATCCGCAGGTTGGCGTACTTCGAGTCGCTCTGGATCGCGGCGATCGGGTCGATGTACTCCGCCTTGTAGCGGGGCAAATCGTTCGGACCCAGCTCACCGTTGGAGGCCAGCGCGGCGCAGTCCCGGCCGGGCAGGTTGTAGATGACGAACTGGATGTAGCCGGCCCCCTGCCGCAGCGCCTCGTCGAGGTGGGCGCGCATGCCCCGGGCCCCGGGGGTGCCGTTGATGGCGGCGATCCGGTCCATCCACACGCCGGTCGGGTTGTTCGAGACCCGGCTACCACCCGGCTCGGCGTCCGCCTTGGCCTTCCAGTCCGGGTTCACGTAACCCTTGGCCCCGACGTACGGGTTGTCCACCTTCTGTCCCGGCGGCGGCGGGCTGGACGGCGGCGGGCTCGAGGGCGGCGGGCTCGACGGCGGCGGGCTCGACGGCGGCGGGCTCGACGGCGGCGGTGTGGTGGTGGGCGGGGTGCCGCCGTTGCAGACCGTGCCGTTCAGGGTGAACTGGGTCGGCTTCGGGTTGCTGCCGCTCCAGGAGCCGTTGAACCCGATGGTCGTGCTGGCCCCGCTGGGCAGCGAGCCGTTGTACGACTCGTTCTTCGCGGTGACGTTCTGGCCGCTCTGCGACCATATCGCCGACCAGCCGGAAACGACCTTCTGCGAGCTGTTCGGGAAGGTGAAGCCGAGCGTCCACGAGCTGAGCGGGTCACCGACGTTCTTGACCGTCACGGTGGCGGTGAAGCCGCCCGGCCAGTCGTTGGTGACGTAGTCCACACTGCACTGGGTCGCGGCCTGCGCCGCGGTGACCGGGAGGGTCACCAGCCCGCCGGCCACCAGGACGCCCGCACCGGTCAGTGCGAGTGCCCGGCTCCGGCCGGACAGCCTTCTCCACAGATTCATGCCACTGATCTCCTTGGGCGAGACCGGATCCGCGTACGGCCCGGCGAAAAGGCCCTCGGGACGTCCGCACGGGACGGCCGTCGGTGCCACGGGGGTCTTCGGGGGTGCCCGACCCGGACGGGCGTGGTGGTGGTGAACCCGACCGGCCGAGCCGGCCGGTCGAGGAGTCGGACGCCGCCCGGTCGCCCGGATGCCCTCGACGTCTGAACTCGCGGTGTGGCTCCCCGAACCGCGTGCCCAGATTCTTGCATGGGAGCGCTTCCATGGCAATGCCTCGATGTGACTGGGAGCGCGAGCATACGGCGCGAACAGCCCAGGCGACACGAGTACGCCGGTTGCCGGCAGACCGGCCGAGGCAGGTCGAGCCGGGTCGGGCGGCGTCGTGATCGAGCGTCGGGGCGCAGGCCCGCCGCAGCGGGTCGTAGCGACCCTGGAAGACCATCGGTGCGGCATAAGGTTTGTAACCCCTCTATGCCCTCAAGGGTCAATAAACTCCTAAACACGAATCTTTCCTCGTATAAGTCGCGAAAGGGTCTAACGTCGGGCGTAGCTCGACCGTCGTCGGGCTCAGGACAACAGGGGATGGAGTGACGCAGGTCATGGGAAAGAAGATGCTCGGGAAGGTTGTTGCGGGTGCCGCTCTCGGCGGCGCCTCCCTGCTGCTGTTCTCGCCCGCGATGGCGAACGCGGCCGGGCAGAGCACGTACGCGGGCGATGTCGGCGCCAAGCCGCAGGTCAGCCTTCTCGAGGACTGCCGTGGGGACCACGGGGACTGGGACTGGAAGGACTTCGACCGCAAGGACTTCGACCGCAAGGACGAGGACCGCAAGGACTTCGACTTCAAGAACCACGACGGCAAGGACCGTGACCGCAAGGACCACGACTTCAAGGACGAGGACCACAAGAAGCCCGAGTTCAAGGACGAGGACCACAAGAAGCCCGAGTTCAAGGACGAGGACCACAAGAAGC
>NZ_JBEYER010000097.1:0-1342 GCF_040634005.1 Micromonospora sp. NPDC007271 | reverse complement strand
GCCGAGTTCAAGGACGAAGAGAACAAGAAGCCCGAGTTCAAGGACGAGAAGGGCATGGACTGGGGCAGCCAGTCGGAGGAGAGCTGGCAGCCGGGGGCCGGCCAGGGCGGCGGCATGACCGACGACCAGTCGGACAAGGACCGCAAGGACCACGAAGGCAAGGAAGAGGAGCGCAAGAACGAGGAGCGCAAGAACGAGGAGCGCAAGGACGAAGAGCGCAACGAGCAGGACAACAAGGAGCACGACGCCAAGGAGCAGGACCGCAAGGACTTCGACCACATGGACGAGGACCGCAAGGGTCACGACGGCAAGGACGGCCACTTCAAGGACGAGGACCGCAAGGACTTCGACCGCAAGGACAAGGACCACTGCTTCCCCCGCGGCCACGTCGACGGCGGTGACGGTGGCATGACCACCACCAGCATGGACCGCACCATGGCTGCCAGCGGGGTGGGCGTGATCAGCGCCGCCGCCCTGGGCGGGATGGTCCTGCTGCGCCGGCGGCGGGCCAATGACCTCGTCTGACCGGACGGCGACACGGGCCGGCGGCCGTCACGGGAGACCGTGGCGCGCCGCCGGCGCGGCCGTCGTCGTCCTCCTCGCCATGCTGGGCGCCGGCCTGATCGGCGCGTCCTTCCGGACCGTGCCGCCGCCCCGCCCACCCCAACCGCTCGCCCAGGCCGGCCCGGCCCCCACCTCAGCCGCTCTCCCGGGCCCCTCAGAGAGCACCGGCACGGTGACCGCGGACCAGGCATCCGCCGGCGAGACGGCGCTGCCGGACCCGGACCTGGCCCCCGCCGCGCTGCCCCGGTCGGCCCCGACCACCATCGCGATCCCCCGCATCGGCGTGCACGCCGAGATCATGAGCCTCGGTCTGAACGCGGACGGCACAGTTCAGGTGCCCCCGCTGGAACAGGCCATGAAGGCGGGCTGGTACTCCCTCGGGGCCAGCCCGGGGGAGGTCGGCAACGCGGTCGTCGTCGGCCACGTCGACTCGGCCAAGCTCGGTCCGGCGGTCTTCTTCAACCTCGGCGCACTCAAGCCGGGCGACACCATCAGCGTCGCCCGGGAGGACGGCTCCACCGCCACCTTCACCGTGAATGAGGTGAAGTCGTACCCGAAGAACGCCTTCCCCACCGAGCTGGTCTACGGCCCCAGCGACAGAGCCGGTCTCCGGGTGGTCACCTGCGGCGGGCAGTTCGACCAGAACTCCGGCAGCTACCTCAACAACGTCATCGCGTTCGCCACGATGACCCCATGAGGCGCGTGGACGGGCGCGGCCCGGTGCCCGAGTTGATCATCTTCCACAGCGGGTTCTCCTGCGGCAGCGCGTTGTCCATCT
>NZ_JBEYER010000096.1:0-26538 GCF_040634005.1 Micromonospora sp. NPDC007271 | reverse complement strand
CACCGGGGAGCAGCTCACCGTGCAGGTGCAGCTGCTCGGGGCGCGCTCGTGGGCGGCTGCGGTGAGGCACCCGCCGACGTTCAGGCGTCACCGCGCAGCCCGGACCGTACCCGGGCACACGCTCCGCCGACAACCGGGAAGCGCCGGGCGCGGGCGGTCAGTCTCCCGACGCCCTCGCCAGGCCCCGCTCGACGGCTGCGACGATCTGCGGGCGCAGCTCCTCCGGCCGGATGATGGCATCCACCGAGCCCACCTCGACCGCGCGCTGGATGCTGTGCACGCCGTCGAACGCGGCGGCCACCTCGCCCAGCTTCTCCGCCCGGACCGTGGCCCGGACGTCCATGAGCTGCGTGACCAGCGCCGCCCGCTCCCCACCGGTCGCCGCGGCGACGCGCGCCTCCAGCTCGGCCACCCGCGGATCCTTTGCGGTACGCGCGTTGACGTCGCCGGCGAACACCACTGCCGCCGCGGGCGCTCCGCCGATGACGGACGCGAACGAGCCCTCCACGGCGAGCACCGTCATGTTCGGGTTGAGCGCCTTGGAAAACACCACGAACGCGCCGCCGTGGTACCGCGAGATCACGCAGAACACGATCGGCCCGTCGAAGTTCACGATCGCCCGGCCGATCTCCGCGCCGTACTCCAGCTGCAACTGCCGCATCGACTCCGGCGAGCCGTCGAATCCGGACAGGTTCGCCAGCACGACCAGCGGCCGGTTCCCGCTGGCCGCGTTGATCGCCCGCGCGGCCTTCTTGGACGAGCGCGGGAACAGGGTGCCCGCGGTGTAGGTGTCCGGGCCGTCGGTGGGCGGGAATCCGCGCCGCGGCACCGAGCGAGACTCGATGCCGAGCAGGCACACCGGGATGCCGCCGAGGTGCACGTCCTGCACGACCGCGGTCTCGGCGTCGGCCATGCCCGCCCACCGCTCCAGGATCGCGTGATCCTGGTCGGCCAGGGCCCGCATCAGCGTACGGATGTCGAACGCCTTCTTCCGGTCGGGGTTGCGCTCCCGGGAGAAGATCTCGCCGACGGTCGTGAAGTCGCTGTCGGGCATCACGTGCGGGTAGTCGGAGATGTCGCGGTCGACCGGGTCGGACGTGACCGCCCGGCGGGGCCGGGTCTCGCCGGGCGCGATGTACGTGTGGTCGTGGTGCGTCATCAGCAGGTTGCGGGCGGCCCGCAGGTCCGGCGCCCAGTACTGGGCCTGGCCGTTGGGGCCCATCACCCGGTCGTAGCCGCCGATGCCGAAGTTGTCCTCGGCCGACACCCCGCCGGAGAAGTCCAGCGACTGCTTGCCGGTCAGCACCATCGCCGAGTCCGGGGTCATCACCAGGATGCCCTTGGTGTGCATGAGCATGGTGGCTTCGGCGTTCCAGTACGGCTGGGCGCCCACGTTGATCCCGGCGACCACGATGTTGATCTCGCCGCCCTGCTGGGTGAACTCCACGATCCGCTTGAGCGCGGCGGCCACCCAGTCCATGTTCTCGGTGCCCGAGGTCATCGAGATCCGCGCGCCCGCGGACAGCGCGAACCAGTCGACCGGTACGCGCATCCGCTCGGCCAGGTCGAGCGCGGCGATCACCCGCGCGCATTCCGGCTCGGCCAGCGCGCCCAGCGCCTTGGTCGGGTCGCCGAGCAGCACCACCCGCGTGACGCCTTCGGGGTACCGCTCGGTCGGCGTGCTCACCACACCGGCGACGATGCCCGCCTTGTTCTGCCCCTTCGGTCGGTCGACGGGGGTCAGCTCACCGGTGTCGTCCAGGTCGTACTCGGTGAAGCTGCCGCGCTGGCCGGCCAGCATCTCGGTCAGCTCGTAGGGGTACGTCGTGCCGCGCCGCCGCGCCGAGAGCACCTTCTGCCGGTAGTCGTCCAGCGGCTGGATCGGCTCGGCCGTCGGCTCGGTGACCGACACCCGCATGCCCGCGTCGTAGGAGATCTGGACCGCGATGTCGGTCAGCTCGCCGGTGGCCACGTCGCGCTGGCGGCCCAGGAACAGGACCTCCTCCAGGCCCGCGCCCGCCGTGAGCGGCAGCACGCGCTGGCCGATGGCGCTCAGCTCCTCCATGGTCAACTCGCTCGGGGGCCAGACGTAGATGGTGATCCGGTTGGTGTCGAGCCGCTTCTTCGCGGGCCGCTGCGCCTGGACCTTGCGGATCGCGTCGAGGCACGCGTCCAGCGCGCCTTCGACCGCCGGCAGCGCCAGGATCCGGCCGTCGGCGTCGCGCAGCGGGGTCAGGTCGCGGACCTGTGCCATCGCCGCCAGCCGCTCGTCGGCCGGGTTGTCCGGGGCGACGCAGTGGAAGACGTAGACCTCTTCGTCCGCCGACGGCAGCCGGGTCAGGTCGAAGTTCCGCAGCCGCGGCAGTTGCAGGCGCTGGGCGATCAACGGGTGCAGCCCGCGGATGACCTTGTCCTCGCCCAGGCCCGGCCGGAACGTGAAGTGGTGGTGCATCTCCGCGCCGTTGCGCCCGGCCACCGACATCGTCACCCGCTGGCACACGTCCAGCAGCCCGGCGCGGTCGAGGATCTCCCGCAGGGTCGCGGCCATCGTGTCCACGTCGGGCTGGTCGGTCCAGGTCAGGTACACGTCGGCGACCGACGGCTCGGGGCCGCGGCCCGGCGTCGGACGCGCCGAGGCAGAGCCGTCGCTGGAGCCCGGGTGGGCCAGCCCGGCGACCTTCTCCAGGATCGCGGGCAGCTCGGCGAAGTCCGTGGCCGCCGCGAGCAGCCGGAAGCGCTCGCCGTCGCGGTCGTACTCGGCGGTGAAGAACGAATGCCCGGCCACCTCGACGCATCGCGCGTCGCCCGCGCCGCTGTTGCCGTAGTAGCGGCGGCTGAGCACCTCGAGCATCGGGCCGTGGTCGGCGCTCGGCCGGCCGATGCGCTGAGCGAGCAGCCGGACCAGCGGCTCGGGCGAGGCGACCATCTGCGCGATGCGCTCGGCGCGGTCGGCCGCGTCCGGGTTCCGGTCCAGGTGGCGCAGGTGGCCGCGGACCCCCGCGTACACCTCGGCACGCTTGCGGCGCAGCATCGGCTGGGCGGCCCAGCGGAACACGATGCTGCGGGCCAGGTCGCTGACCACCGGGAACCGGAGCTGGGTGGCGAAGATCAGGTGCTCCAGCGCCTGGCCGACCAGTTCCCGCAGCCCGTCGCCGGGCAGCGGCTCGGTCAGCCACTGCTGCAGGAAGGTGACGATCACCGTGACATCGGCCGAGGCCCGTTGCTGGGCGAGGAAGATCCGGAACACGGCTTCTTCCAGCGCGGGCGTGCGCTCGAAGTCGTGGACGCCGTAGTGGGCGAGCACCCGGGCGAGCCGGTTGCGGAAGGTGTCCGACAGCGCGGCGCGCTCGACGTCCAGGCTCTGCAGGTAGGTGTGGAAGTACTCGCGCGGGCTGTGCAGCCGGGTGTCGGCCTTGTTCTCCTCGCCGGCCGGCCGGTTGCGGCTGAGCTCGGACAGGTCGGCGAAGACCTGCAGCAGCTCGACCTCTTCCTCCAGCGGGCGGTGGCTGAGCTCGGCCCGCGCGGCCAAGTAGTTGGAGAGTGCCCGCCGCTCGTCGCGGGGGTCGAGGTCGTAGCCGAGCAGCAGGCTGCGCAGATCGGCGATGCCGCGCGCGACCCGGGCCTCGGCGGACATGCCGGTCGGCTCGGGCGGCAGCTCCAGGTCGACGGCCTCCGTCTCCGCGGCCTCGCCCGCGGCGGCGTCGCCGGTCGGCTCCAGGCGCAGCAGCGGCGCCCCGGTCTCCACCTGGCTGCCGACCGAGACCAGGCATTCCCGCAGCTTCGCCTTGAACGGCGCGCGCAGCACCGTCTCCATCTTCATGCTCTCGAGGACGAGCACGGGCGCGCCCGCCTCCACCTCGTCCCCCACCCCGGCCAGGGTCGCGACGACCAACGCGGGCGCGGGAGAGCGCAGCACGCCGCCCTCGTCGCGGCTGACCCGGTGCGTGATGCCGTCCACCTCGACCAGGTGGATCGGACCGTGCGTGTCGGTGACGAGGCGGAAACGCCGGCCGTTGACCAGGATCCGGCCCGTGTGCTCGTCGAAGCGCTCAAGCTCGGCGTCCACGGTGGACGCTTCCCCGATGCCGACGCGGAACCGGCGCGGCCCGGTCTGCGCGACGGTCACCCGGTAGCTCGCGCCGCGCAGCTTGAGGTCGATCGGACGGCCGCTCTCGTGCTGGACCTGCGGGCGGCCGCCGTGCGCGGTGGACAGCAGCCGCTGCCGCTCGACGAGCGCCTCGTCCTCGTACGCCTCGATCGCGGCCGCGACCAGCGCGATCCCGGAGTGCTTGGTGGAGACCAGCCGGCCCTGCCCACGGACCCGGTCGATCCAGCCGGTGTCCGCGCTGCCGTCGATCACCTCGGGCTGGTCGAGCAATTCGAGCAGGAAACTCTTGTTGGTGGCGCCGCCCTCGATGACCACCGTGGTCTCGGCGACCGCACGGCGCAGCCGGCCGAGCGCTTCGTCACGCGTACGGCCATAGGCGATGATCTTGGCGATCATCGAGTCGAAGTCGGCCGGAATCACGTCGCCCTCGCTGACCCCGGTGTCCACCCGGATGCCCGGGCCGCTGGGCAGCACCAGCCGGACGATCCGGCCGGGCGACGGCGCGAAGTCACGGTCGGGGTCCTCGGCGTTGAGCCTGGCCTCGACGGCATGCCCGGCCTCGGCCGGGATCCGTTCGCCGAGCCGGCCGCCGGCGGCCACGTGGATCTGGGCCTTGACCAGGTCGAAGTCGGTGGTGGCCTCGGTGATCGGGTGCTCGACCTGCAGCCGGGTGTTGACCTCGAGGAAGGCGAACAGCTTCTCCCCGGGGTGGTAAAGGAACTCGACCGTCCCCGCGCCGCGGTAGTCCACGGCCAGGGCGAGCCGCTCGGCCGCCGCCTTCAGCTCGCGGGCCTGCTCCGGGGCGAGCACCGGGGAGGCGGACTCCTCGATGACCTTCTGGTTGCGCCGCTGCACCGAGCAGTCCCGGACACCCAGCGCCCACGCGGTGCCCTGGCCGTCGGCGATCACCTGCACCTCGACGTGCCGCGCGCCGGTGACCAGACGTTCCAGGAACACGACGCCGCTGCCGAACGCGCGCTCGGCCTCCAGGCTCGTACGCTCGTAGGCCTCCGCGAGCTCCTCGTCGCTGCGGACGACCCGGATGCCCCGCCCGCCGCCGCCCGCGGTCGCCTTGAGCATCAGCGGATAGCCGATCTCGGCCGCCGCACGCTTGGCCGCGTCCAGGCTCTCCACCGCGCCGCGGCTCCACGGCGCCACCGGGACGCCGACCTCCTCGGCGATCAGCTTCGCGCCGATCTTGTCACCGAGCATCCGCATCGCTTCCGCGCTCGGGCCGATGAAGGTGACCCCGACCTTCTCGCAGAGCTCGGCGAAGGCCGGATCCTCGGCGACGAAGCCCCAGCCCACCCACGCGGCGTCCGCACGCGTCTCGACCAGCGCGCGCTCCAGGATCCGATGGTCCAGGTACGGACGCGCCGACGCGGGCCCGAGGCAGTAGCTGTCGTCCGCCTCACGGACGAAGGTGGCGGTGGCCTCGGCGTCGGTGTAGAGCGCGATGGTCTCGATCGGCCGGGCCCCGGTCTCGGCGTTGAGCTCGCGGACAGCGTGGATCAGCCGCATGGCGGCCTCTCCCCGGTTGACGATGGCGATGCGGCTGAACACCGAGTAACCCTCCCAAAGGTCTCTCCACAACACAACGAGGACCCCTCGAGGCAGGGGTCCCGTCACAACCTTCACCGCTACCGCCGGGTATGGAAATGTCGGAGCCGCCACCCGAGGACAAAAAATGTTGTGGACATCCGCCAACCCGGAAGGTGCATGGCTGGACATTCCCGGCATCGATGCATCAGCCCGACCGCCTCCGCCGGCCTCCGGGGACACACCCGACCGAGCACGGGCCGCACCAGCCGGCCGACGCCGTGTCGGATTTCCGTCGGAGTCGGCCCTCGCACCGGCCGCCACCACACGCGACGGCACATCCACGACAATAACCGTCAGTACCGAGACGGATACTACGAGCCATGCGCGCCGGCCACCCCGGCCGGCCGACGAAACTCCGTAACCCCGGGAGGCACGTCCGTGGCAGAGACCGCGACCACCGAGGGCGAAGCGCCGACCGAGCCGCCGGACCGGCAGCGGAACGAATCGGTGTTGCCGGAGCTGCGGGCGATGTGGTGGGAGACGGGGGTACGCGCCCGGGCGGAGGCCGGGCTGTTCGCCGTGTTCGCCGAGCTGCCGCGGCTGATCTGGGCCGCCCTCCAGGTCAGCTGGCGTGCCGACCGGGCCCGCACGCTGGTGGTGGCGGCGACCACCGTCGGGGCGGGCGTGATGGCGGCGTTCGGACTGCTCGCCACCCAGCGGGTGCTCGTGGAGCTGTTCGCGGGAGGACCGACCGCGGACAAGGTGATGGCGGCGCTGCCGGCGCTGGCGGCACTGGCCACGGCGACGGCGCTCCGCGCCGGCATGGCCACCGGGATGGGATACGCCCAGAACGGCCTGGCCCCGAAGGTGGACCGGGCGGTGGAGCGGGGGCTGTTCGAGGTGACCACCGCCGTGCGGCTGGAGGCGTTCGACGCCGACGCGTTCGCCGACGACATGGAACGGGCCTCCCGCGGCGCGGACTCGACCACCGATCTGGTGCAGTCGTCGATGAACCTCCTCGCGGGGTTGGCCGGGCTGCTCGCCGTGGCCGTCGCCGTCGCCGTGATCCATCCGCTGCTGCTGGTGGCGCTGCTGGTCGCCACGATGCCGAACGCCTGGGCGTCGCTACGGGCCGGGCACCTCCGCTACCAGACCTACGCGGCCGGCTCGGTGCGCCGGCGCCGGGTGTGGCTGCTGCACCGGCTGATGGCCGAACGAGACTCGGCACCCGAGCTGCGTTCCTACGGGCTGCGCCGGTTCCTGCTGGACCAGTACGACCGGGTCATGGGCGTGGAGACCGACATCCAGCTCGCCCTGGCCCGGCGGGTCACCACGACCACCACCGTGGGGTCGATGATCGCCGGGGTGGCCACCGCCGTGGTCTACGTACTGCTCGGCCTGCTGCTCGTCGACGGGCAGATTCCGCTCGCCGCGGCCGCGACCTGCGTCGTCGCGGTGCAGTCCGCGCAACGGTCGCTGTCCGTCGTCACCTTCCAGATCGACCGTGTCTACACCGAGGGCCAGCACTTCCGCGACTACACCGGATTCATGGCCCGCGCCGTCGCCTACTGCCCGACGAGACCGCCCATCCGGCGGGCGGAGTGCCCGACCGGCTGCGGGAGGTGCACGTCGACGGCGTCAGCCTGCGCTACCCCGACCGGGACGTCCCCGCCGTGGACCAGGTGACCCTGACGATCGAGGCGGGGCAGACCGTGGCGTTCGTCGGCGAGAACGGTTCCGGCAAGTCGACCCTCGCCGCGATGATCGCCATGCTGCGGACCCCCACCGGGGGGACCATCCGCTGGAACGGCCGGCCGCTGTCCGAGTGGGACGTCGACGCGCTGCGCCCCCGCATCGCGGTCGTCACGCAGGAATACCACAAGTGGCCCTTCACCGCCGCGACGAACATCGCCATCGGCGACATCGGCGCCGAGCCCCGCCAGGACCGCATCGAGGACGCCGCTGCCCGCGCCGTCGCCCACGACATGATCATCGGACTGCCGCACGGGTACGAGACGCTGCTCGACCGTACCTTCGCCAACGGCCAGGACCTCTCCGGTGGGCAGTGGCAACGCATCACCGCCGCCCGCGGCTTCCTCCGCGACGCCGAGCTACTGATCATGGACGAACCGTCCTCCGCCCTCGACCCCCGCGCCGAGGACGCCCTCTTCCAAGCCATCCGCGACCGGCAGGGCCGAGCCACCACCATCCTCATCACCCATCGGCTCGCCAACGTCCGCCACGCCGACCGGATCTACGTCCTGCACCACGGGCGACTCGTCGAGGCCGGCACCCACGACGAGCTCACGGCCGCCCGCGGCCGGTACGCCGAGCTGTTCGCCCTCCAAGCCGCCGGGTTCGACAGCGCGCAGGCCGTCACCACGCCGCTACCGCACCAGACCACCATCGCCTGAGCGGGTCTCCACCGGCCGGTGCCGTTCCGATCGATCCAGGGTTGGCTAGATAATCTGGCCGTCCTTGACGACGGTGCGGTGTTGCGGGTCCGCCCACAGGATCGACGGGTCCTCGAACGGGTCACCGGGCAGGATCACGAGGTCGGCTCGGGCACCCACCGCGACGCGTCCCAGGTCAGGTCGGCCGATCAGCTCGGCGTTGACGGACGTCGCGGAGCGCAGCGTCTCGAGTGCCCCCTCGACCTCGACCTGCAGTCGCAGCCCGGTGAGTTGCTCGTCTTCCAGCGGGCCCATCAGGTCGGTGCCGAACCCGATCGGCACGCCCGCCGCCCGAGCCAGCTCGATCGCCCGCCGGCCGGCTGCCAACACCTCGCGGTTCTTCGCCTGGCCGATCGACGTGAGTCCGACCTGTTCGCCCCGGCGGTCCATGGCGTCGTAGGCGGCCAACGTGGGCACGAGGAACGCACCGTGCTCGGCCATGAGGTGGGCGGCGGGCGCGTCCAGCAGGTTGCCGTGTTCGATGGTGCGTACCCCGTTGGTCACGGCGTGGGCGATCGCCTCCGGCGAGTAGGCGTGGGCGGCGACGTAGCTGCCGCGCCGGGTGGCCTCGTCGGTCACCGCCCGGATCTCGGCCGCCGAGTACTGCGGGACGCGAATCGGGTCGGTCAGCGAGACCACCCCGCCCGAGGCCATGATCTTGATGGCGTGTGCGCCCTGGCGGAAGCGGTCGCGAACGGCTCGACGCAGCGCGTCGACCCCGTCCACGATCTCGGCCAGATGCGCTCCACCGGCGCAGAGGTCCAGGTCACCCGGGCGGGGGTCGCCGTGCCCGCCGGTCTGCGACAGCGCCGGTCCGGTGTACAGGTACCGCGGCGCCGCGATCAGCCCCTCCCCGATGGCCCTGGCCAGGCCCGGGTCCCCGCCCGCCACGTCCCGCACGGTGGTGAACCCTCGGCGGAGGGCAGCTGCGAGGCGACGGGCCCCGACCAGCGAGAGGTAGCTCAGCGGGCTGGACTCGAGCGCGAGCAGATCCAGTTCGGTGCCGTAGGCGTGGAAGTGCGCGTCGATGAGGCCGGGGATGACGGTGCCCCCACGGGCGTCGATCACCTGGCCGGCCGGGCGGGCGGAGCCGTCGACCGCCACGATGACGCCGTCGTGGATGTGGACCGCACCCTCGGTCAACTCGGCCGACATCCCGTCGAAGATGGCCGCGTTGACGACACTCAGCGTGTGAGCCGCGCTCATCGAATTCGCGACTGGGCAGTCCGGGTGGCCCGGGAGCCCGTCGCTCCCTCCTTTCGGGGTGGTCCTGCCGCTACGGCAGCACCGCATCGGTCCTGTGGTGCGCCGTGGTTGAGCCGACCGGGGCCGTACGTCGGCGCCGGTCGACCGCCGGAGATCAGCGGGTGTTGTCCTGGGCCGCTGCCGCGGCTCGCGGCCGCTGCCGGCCCGGGCGTTCCTCCCGGCCGGCCCAACTGCCGCGCACGTGGCCGATGTGCGCCTTGATCAGCCGTTCGAGGCCACGCCGGTCGTTGGCGGCGATGAGATCGAGCATCTGGAGGTGTTCCGCTGCCGAGGAGGCCAACTCGTCGTTGGCGGCGAGCCGGGTCAGGCCGTACAGCCTCGTCCGGGACCGCAGCTCGCCGACCAGCGAGACCAGGTTCGCGTTGCCCGCCAACGCAAGCAGCTCCAGGTGGAATATGCGGTCGTGCTCGATGTACGCGATCAGATCCTTCGCCTGCGCCGCCTCGACGATGCGTTGCGCCATCGGCCGCAGGCGGGCCAGGTCATCGGCAGTTACGACGCTGGCCGCCCGGACGGTCATCGGAACCTCGAGAAGCTGCCGGATCTCGGTGATGTTGTCCAGCTCCTCGTCGGTGAGCTCAGTGGCCCGGAAACCCTTGTTGGGCACCGTCTCGACGAGGCCTTCCTTGACCAGGTCCAGCATCGCCTCCCGCACCGGCGTGGGCGATACGCCGAACTGCGCGGCGAGGGTCGGCGCGGAGTAGATCTCCCCGGGGCGCATCTCACCGGCGACGAGCGCCGCGCGTAGGGCGTGGGCGACCTGGCTACGCACGCTACGCCGCGCCTCGAGCATCGGCAGATGCAACGACTGCCCCACTACTGCACCCCCTTCGCTCGTAGGATAGTTGGACCGGGTCCGGACGCATTGCACCACCCGCGTGGTCTCATGGTCATGTCGGGGGGACCGCCGTGGTGACCGTGTGCAGCGAAGTGTAGAACTCCTGTGGGGCCTTGCCCTGCTCCCGCTGGCCGAAGCTGGAGTCCCGCTCCCCGCCGAACGGCAGGTAGAAGTCCACACCCGTCGTCGGCGCATTGATCTTGATCTGCCCCGCCGCAAGCCCGTCGGCGCACCGCAGTGCGGTGTCCAGGTCGGTGGTGAACACCGAGGCGGCCAGACCGTAGCGGACGTCGTTGGCTGCCTCGATGGCCTCGGCGACACTACCGGCCCGGCTCACCGCGCAGATCGGTCCGAACACCTCCTCCCGGAGGAGCAGGTGATCGGCCGGTAGGTTGTCGACGAGGGTCGGTGCGACGAACCAGCCCTCGTCGGCTCCCGGGCACCCGCCGGTGAGCAGCCGACCACCGCTGGCCTTGGCGCTTGCCGCCGCCTCGAGCACCCGGTCCCGGGCGGCCCGATCGATGACCGGGCCGACGCTGGTCGCGACATCGTCCGGGTCGCCAAGGCGTAGCTCCTCCGTGGCGGCGACCAGCGCCTCGGTGAAGCCCGCCGGGTCACCTACGATGATCACCCGTTTGGTAGCGGTGCACTTCTGACCCGCGTAGCCGAAAGCGGCGTAGGCGATCTGCCGGGCCGTGTCGGCGACATCCACGTCGGGCATCACGATGGCCGGGTTCTGGCCTCCCATCTCGCACTGGGTGGCAACCCCACGTCTCGTCGCGGCCGACGCCACGAGCGCACCGACCGCGGCCGATCCGGTGAAGGAGACGACGTCGCCGGCCGCGACGACCGCCTGACCGGCCTCGGCGTCGCCGGGTAGCACGGCGAGCAGCCCGTCGGGAAGGCACGACCCGACCAGTTCGGCCAGCCGCAGCGCGCACGCCGTCGCTTGCGGCGCCGGTTTGATCAGGGCCGCGTTGCCGAAGGCCAGCGCCGGCGCGGCCTTCCACAACGGGATCGCCAGGGGGAAGTTCCAGGGCGTGATCAGAGCCGCGATGCCGCGGGCACGCCGGCGGGTGTAGGTCAGCCCATGGCCGCCGGCGCTCGGCTCGTGGAGCGCACCGATCGGATCGAACACCTGTTGGGCGTAGTAGCGCAGGATGGCCACGGACCGGGCGACCTCGCCGAGCGCCTCGGCCCGCGGCTTACCCACCTCGCGCACCACCAGCGCGGCCAACTCGTCCGTCGCGGCCGCCACCGCCTGGGCGGCGGCGTGCAGGGCGGCGGACCGCTCCGCCGGCGACGCGGCGGCCCAGGTGCGCTGCGCCTCGCGGGCCCGGCGAACGGCTCGGTCGACGTCGGACTCGGTGGCCTCGGCCACCGAGATGACCAGATCGGTGGGGTTCTGCGGGGATGTGGACTGTACGACAGACACCATGAGCTCCAGGCGTTTCGCTACCGCGAGGGTTGGTCAGAGCAGGAATCCGGCGGGAAACGGATCGGTCGGGTCAAGGAAGTACTGCGCGGTGCCGGTGATCCAGGCGCGACCGGTGAACGTCGGGACCACCGCCGGCCGGCCGGCTACGGTGGTGGGTTCGAGCAGTCGTCCGACGAACCGGCTTCCGATGATCGACTCGTTGACGAAGTCGGTGTTCAACGGCAGCTCGCCCCGGGCGTGCAGTTGGGCCATCCGGGCTGACGTGCCGGTACCGCACGGTGACCGGTCGAACCAGCCCGGGTGGATGGCCATCGCGTGCCGGGAGTGCCGGGCGTCCGAACCGGGTGCCGCGAGATAGACGTGATGACAGCCGGCGATATCCGGATTCTCCGGATGCACCGGGTTGAGCTGCTCGGTCACCGCGTCCATGATGGCCAGTCCGGCGTCCAGCATCCGCTGCCGGACCCGGGGTTCCGCCGGGGTGAACGCGATGCCGAGCTGGTCCAGCCCGATAATGGCGTAGAAGTTGCCGCCGAACGCGACGTCGAGGGTGAGCGTACCGAGCCCGGGTACCTCGACCGTCGCGTCCAGCTCGTGCACGTACGCCGCGACATTGCGCAGCGTGACCGACTCGGCACGCCCGTCGCGCACGGCGACCTCGGCGACCACCAGGCCTGCGGGTGTGTCGAGCCGGATCTGGGTCACCGGCTCGGTGACCGGCACCATGCCGGTCTCCACCAGCACCGTGGCCACCCCGATGGTGCCGTGCCCGCACATCGGCAGGCACCCGCTCACCTCGATGTACAGCACGCCCCAGTCGGCATCCGGCCGGGTCGGCGGCTGCAGGATGGCTCCGCTCATGGCGGAGTGTCCACGGGGTTCGTACATCAGCAGCGTGCGGATGTGGTCGAGATGGTCGAGGAAGTACTGACGGCGTTCGGCCATCGAGCTGCCCGGGATGACACCGACGCCACCGGTGATCACCCGGGTCGGCATGCCCTCGGTGTGCGAGTCGATCGCGTGGAACACGCGGTTGGTACGCACGGGTCCTACCGCCCTCTCACTATCGGTATCCGGCCGCGATCGCCTTTTCGGTGGCCTCCCGGACGGCGCGCTGCTGCTCGGCGGTGAGCGGAACGCGGGGCGGCCGGCAGGGCCCGCCGTACCGGCCGACGATGTCCATCGACAGCTTGATCGCCTGGACGAACTCCGTCTTCGAGTCCCAGCGCAGCAGCTGATGCAGCGCCCGGTAGAGCGGCAGGGCGGTGGCCAGGTCGCCGCTGGTGGCGGCGTTGAACAGCTGCACGCTCGCCCGCGGCAGCGCGTTGACGTAGCCCGCGACCCAGCCCCGCGCCCCGGCGAGGCCCACTTCCAGTGCGACGTCGTCGGCGCCGATCAGCACGTCGAGGTCCGGGGCCATCTCGCTGATCTCGTAGGTGCGGCGCACGTCGCCGGAGAACTCCTTGACGCCCACGATCAGGCCCTCGCCGCTGAGCCGGGCGAGGAGGGCCGGCGTGAGGTTGACCTTGGTGTCGAGCGGATTGTTGTACGCCACCACCGGGATGCCGACCTTCGCGACCTCGCGGTAGTGCTCGACAACAGCCCGATCGTCGGCCCGGTAGGCGTTCGGGGGCAGCAGCATGACCGCCGCGCAGCCGGCCTCAGCGGCGTCCTCGGCCCATCTGCGCGCCTCCAAGGCGCCGTAGGCAGCGATGCCGGGCATCACGGTGAAGCCGTCCGGTGCGGCGTCGACCGCCGTACGCACCACGGCGCTCCGCTCCTTCTCCGTCAGCGTCTGGTACTCGCCCAGCGACCCGTTCGGGGTTACGCCGTCGCAGCCCTCGGCAGCCAACCACCGGACGTGTTCCGCGAAACGATCGTGATCGACCTCCAGCCGGTCATCGAAGGGCAGCGCCGTGGCGACCAGCACCCCGTGCCATGGCTTCAACCGCGTGTGCATCCAGTACTCCTTCTCTCTGGTCGCATACGTCCAACTGTCGCCGCCGCTGCGGGCACGACCCTGGCGGCGCGGGCCGTACAATGTCACACTACAACAGCACAGCCGATGGACTCCAGCGCCAAACGCTGCCCCGAGGTACACATGTCCGACACCGCTCCCGCGCGTCGGCGCGACCGAGCGCACCGCGTCAGCCAGGCACCGGCGGCCGCGTCGTGACCAGACACGTCAGCCGCGCGACCATCGCGACAATCCCCACCTTGTCGTCATTCGAACGGGAACCGTCGGCGCTGCCTGCGCCTGCTACGCCACCCGAGCGGGCCTGGCGGTCACCGTCATCGACCGAGTACGGATCGCCGGCGGAACAACCGGGGCCGGCGAGGGGAACATCCTGGTCTCCGACAAGGAGCTCGCCCCGAGCTCGACCTCGCGCTGCTGTCGAATCAGCAGTGGCGGGCCCTGGCCGACCTGCCGCTCGACGGCACGGCGTTCGGTTGTGCGGTGCGGCTCGAAACCAAAGGCGGCCTTGTCGTGGCAACCGGCCAGGCACCTCTGGACGTTATGCAGCGGCTTGCCGGAAAGCAACAGGCGCAAAGGAATCGAGGCGCTCGCCGTGCCGGCGCACGAACTGCACGAGCACGAGCCGCACCTGGCCGACGATCTGGCCGGCGGCTACCTGTACCCGCAGGACATGCAGGTGCAACCGGATGCCGCCGGGCATCGCACCGCCGGCGATGCTGACGCCGCCACCGCACAGGTGCGCGACGTCCGACCCGAGGTCAGCGCGCGCTCGGCCGCCGGCCGGACGTCCGGAGATCGACGGTCCGCGCCCCGACGAGTGGGGCCTGCCGCGGCGCCGTGGACCTGGATTTCGGCGCGGCGGTCACCGCCGGCGGGACCCGGCCGGCATCGATTTCCTCCGCGTAGTGGCAGGCGACCTGATGCCCCGCCCCGACCGTGCGCAGCGGCGGTCGCTCGTCCGTACAGCGAGTGGGTTGGCGCCACGGGCAGCGGGTGTGGAATCGGCACCCGGCGGGCGGGTTGGCCGGCGACGGCAGGTCGCCCCGGAGCAGGATCCGCTTGCGGCCCGCCTCGACCGTTGGGTCCGGCACCGGCACCGCCCCCATGAGGGCCTTGGTGTAGGGATGGGTCGGCCTCTTGTAGAGCAGCTCGGCCGGGGCCTGCTCGATGATCGATCCCAGGTACATCACGGCAACGGTGTCGCTGATGTGCCGGACCACGGCGAGGTCGTGCGCGATGACCAGGTAGGTCAGCGAGAACCTCTCCTGCAGCTCCTTGAGCAGGTTGATCACCTGCGCCTGGACGGACACGTCCAGCGCGGACACCGGCTCGTCGGCGACGACCAGCTTGGGGCTCAGCACCAGGGCCCGGGCGATTCCGATCCGCTGGCGCTGGCCGCCGGAGAACTCGTGCGGGTAGCGGTGCAGCGCGGTCACCGGCAGGCCCACCACCTCCAGCAGGTGCCGGATACGTCGTGCGTGTTCCGCCGCGCCGCCGGGGATCTTGTGGGCCCGCAGCGGCTCGGTGAGCAGGGACTCCACGCTCTGCCGGGGGTCCAGGCTGGCCATCGGATCCTGGAAGACCATCTGGAAGTTCCGCCGTGCCGATCGCAGCCGCCGTTCACCGAGCCCGAGCAGGTCCTCGCGGTCGAGGGTGACGGTGCCGCTGGTCGGTTCGACCAATCGCATGATGGCGCGCGCGAGGGTGGACTTGCCGCAGCCGGACTCACCCACCAGGCCGAACGTGGTCCCGGCCGCCACGTCCAGGTCCACGCCGTCCACGGCCTTCACCCAGCCGTGCGGCCGGCGCTGGAGCGTACCGCTGCGGATCGGGAAGTGGACCTTGAGATCGCGTACCTGCAGCAGGCTCATTCGGCACTACCCTCGTGACGGCCCGCACCGGCGGCGTGCGGCGCCGGCTCCAGCGGGCGTGGACAGCGGACCTGGCGCGGCGGGACCAGGCTGAGATCCCGCACCGGGGGCGCAGCACCCAGACACGCGTCGACCGCGTGGTCACAGCGGGGCTGGAACGCGCAGCCGCGATCCCACGGCACGACGTCTCGCACCGAACCGCGGATCGTGTGCAACAGGCCGCCCCGCTCGCCGTCCATCCGGGGTATCGAGCGCAGCAGACCGTCGGTGTACGGGTGGGCGGGCTGCCCGAACAGGCCGCTCACCGGGGCGGATTCGACGATCCGACCGGAGTACATCACGTGGACCCGCTCACACAGTCCGGCCACCACCCCCAGGTCGTGGGTGATCATCACCAGCGCCGAGTCGCTCTCCTCGACGAGGTCCCGCAGCAGGTCGAGGATCTGCGCCTGGATGGTCACGTCGAGCGCCGTCGTGGGCTCGTCGGCGATGAGCAGCCGCGGCCGGCAGGCGATCGCCATGGCGATCATCACCCGCTGCCGCATCCCGCCGGACAGTTGGTGCGGATATTCCCGGAGCCGGCGCGCCGGGTCCGGGATCCCGACCCGGTCGAACAGTGCCTCGGCTTCTGCCCTGGCCTCGGCGGCCGCCGTGCCGCCGTGCCGGACGATCACCTCGACGAGCTGCCGACCCACGGTGACCACCGGGTTGAGGGAGGTCATCGGGTCCTGGAAGATCATGGCAACGTCCCGGCCACGGACGTCCCGCATCCGCCGTGCGGAAAGGGACAGCAGGTCCTGGTCGCCGAGCATGATGCTGCCGGTGACCTGTACGTTCCGGGCGGGCAGCAGCCGCATGATGGCCAGTGACGTGACGGACTTGCCGGAGCCGGACTCGCCGACGATCCCCACCGACTGCCCCGCCTCGACGTCGAAGGTCACGCCGTCGACCGCCCGGACCGGCGGGTGCCCGGGCCGGGTGAAGGTGACCGTGAGGTCCCGTACGCGCAGGAAGCTCATCTTTTCACCGCCGTAGCTTGGGGTCGAGTGCTTCGCGCAACGACTCCCCGACGAGGGTGAAGCCGAGCGCGGCGAGGACGATCGCCAGTCCCGGGTACAGCGCCAGTTGCGGGGCGGAGGTCAGCGCGACCTGGGCGTCGGTCAACATGCGTCCCCATTCCGGCGCCGACGGATCGCTGCCGGACAGACCGAGGAAGGCCAGGCCGGCCGCCTCGACGATGGCCAGCGCGAGGGTCAGGGTGCCCTGGACGATCACCGGGGTGAACGAGTTCGGCAGCACGTGGCGGAAGACGATGCCGGCCCGGGAGATGCCGAGCGAGCGCGCCGCCAGCACGTAGTCGGCGGCGCGTTGCCCGAGCATCTCGCCGCGCAGCAGCCTGGCGAAGATCGGCACGTTGACCACCGCGATGGCGATCATCACCGAGGTCAGGCTCTGCCCGAGCAGCGCGGCGATCGCGATGGCGAAGAGCAGGCCCGGTACGGAGAGCATGATGTCGACCAGCCGCATGACCAGCACGTCGACCCAGCCGCCGAAGGCGCCCGCGAGCAGCCCGAGGAACACCCCGACGGTGGCGCCGATCGTCAGGGACACCACGCCGATCAGCAGCGACTGTCGAGCCCCGTGGACAAGCCGGGAGAAGACATCCCGGCCAAGCGGATCGATGCCCAGCCAGTGCTCGGCCGAGGGCCCGGGGTAGGCGCCGGGCCGGACCTGGGACAACCACGAGTTGTCCTTCGGCGAGTACGGCGCGATCCACGGCGCGAAGACGGCGACCGCGACGAACAACAGGATCAGCGCGAACCCGACGATCGCCATCGGGTTCCGCAGCAGGCGGCGCATGGCCTCACCGCGCAGGCCACGCGCCGACGGCTCCTCGGCGACCACCGCGTCGACGCCCGTCGGCCCGGTCGGTTGCCCGGGGCGCGCTTCCTCCGCGATGCTCACGACACCCTCACCCGGGGATCGAGCAGGCCATAGAGAAGGTCGACGATCATGTTGATGAGTACGTAACTCACGGCAATCACCAAGATGAAACCCTGAATGGTCGGGAAATCGCGTGCGACGATGCCGTCGGCCATGAACTTCCCGACGCCGGCGAAGGCGAACACCGTCTCGGTGAGGACGGCTCCGGCGAGCAGGACGCCCATCTGGAGCCCGATGACGGTGGTCACCGGCAGCATCGAGTTCCGCAGCACGTGCCGACGGGTCACGGTGCCGGCCAACAGGCCCTTCGCCTCGGCGGTGCGCACGTAGTCCTCGTGCAGGACGTTGACCACCGAGGCGCGGGTCATCCGGACGATCACGGCGAGCGGTATCGAGGCCAACGCGATCGCTGGCAGGATCAGGTGAGTCAGGGCGTCCCAGCTCGCCGGCAGGTTGCCGGTGAGGATGCCGTCGAGGACGTAGAAGCCGGTGGGATGTTCAGCGCTGGCGCGCGGATCGGCCCGGCCGGCGGTCGGCAGCCAGCCGAGCTGGACGGCGAAGACGAGCTTGAGCAGGTACGCCAGGAAGAAGATCGGGACGGTCACCCCGAGCAGGGAGCCCGAGACCAGGACGCTGTCCAACCAGGTCCCGTAGCGCCGGGCGGCCAGGTAGCCGAGCGGGATGCCCACCGCGACGGCGATGACGAGCGCGGCGACGGCCAGCTCGATCGTGGCCGGGAACCGGCGTGCCATCTCCTCGAGGACCGGCCGCCCGGTCTGCAGCGACGCGCCGAAGTCCAGCCGGACCGCCCGCCCGAGGAACTGAAGGTACTGTTCCCAGAGCGGGCGGTCCAGGCCGAGCTGCGCCTCGATCTGTTCGATGGCCGCCGGCGTCGCCTTCTCCCCGAGCAGTGCCTGGGCCGGCCCGCCCGGAAGCGCGCGGACCCAGGCGAACAGCAGGATCGACAACCCCAGCAGGATCGGGATCAGCTGAAGCAGCCGTCGAGCGACGAAGCGAAGCACGGGACTGTCAGCCTTCGATCTTCACGAGCTTGAAGTACTCGAGGCTCACCGGGGACGGCTGGTAGCCGGACACGTTCTTGCCCAGCCCGAGCAGCGGCCGGTTGTGCACGAACGGCACCCCGGGGATGTAGTCGAAGATGAGCTTGTTGGCCTCCTCGTACAGCTTCTGGCGGGCGGCCTGGTCGGTCTCCGCGAGGGCCTGCTTGAGCAGCCCCTGGATGCCGGGGTCGGTCAGGTTGAACTGCGGGGTGGTCTCGCGGAAGAAGGTGCCCACGAAGTTGTCCGGGTCGGCGTAGTCGCCGCTCCAGCCCAGCAGGAAGAGCTGCCCCTTCCCGTCGCCCTGGATGTTCTGCAGGTAGTCCGGCGTCCACGGGACCGTCTTCGGGACGATCGTGAAGCCAACCTTCTCCAGGTCCGCCGCGAAGGACTCGTAGACCGCCTGCGGGTTCGGCATGTACGGACGCGAGACGTTGGCCGGGTACCAGAACTCCAGCTTCAGGTCCTTCTCCCCCGACTCGGCGATGAGCTGCTTGGCCTTCTCCGGGTCGTACTCGTAGCCCGTGACGCTGTTGTTGTAGCCCCACTGCGACGGCGGCAGGAACTGGTTGGCCACCTCGGCGCCCTCGGGGTACGCCGCTGACAGCAGGCCCTGGCGGTTCAGGGCGTGCGCGATCGCCTCGCGGATCTTCTGGTTCTTCAGCAGCGGCACCTTCTGGTTCATGCCGACGTACCCGACGTTGAAGGCCGGCCGCTCGACCACCTGGCCGACGTTCTTCACGGCCTGGATGTCGGCCGCCGCGACGCCCTCGTAGGCGTCGATCTCGCCGGCCTGCAACGCCTGCATGCGCGCGGTCGCGTCGGCGATGGGCCGGAAGATGATCTGGTCCAGCGGGGGCTTCCCCTCGCGGTAGTTCTCGTTCGCCTCCAGGACCAGCCGCTCGCCGCGGTCCCAGCTCACGAACTTGAACGGCCCGGTGCCGGCCACCACCTTGGTGCCGAAGCCGCCGGTGTAGGAGATCGAGTCGCCGCTGACCGTGAGGTCTGTGCCGCCCTGCTCGATCGCCTTGGGGCTGGCGATGGAGAAGGCGGGCAGCACCAGGCCGGACAGCAGCGCGGACGACGGCTGCTTCAGGTGCAGTGTCGCAACCGAGTCCTCGGTGGCCTCGCAGGAGGCGTAGCGGCTGGTCTTCGGCGCGGCTTCGTTGTCCTGGGTGGCGAAGCCGCCGAAGATGGTCTGCCAGTAGTACGAGATGTCGCTGTTCTGCTGTGCGCCCTTGAAGTTGTACCAGCGGTCGAAGTTGTAACAGACGGCCTTGGCGTTGAACGGTTCGCCGTCGTGGAACTTGACGTCCTTGACCAGGTTGAAGGTGTAGGTCAACCCGTCGTCGCTGACCTTCCAGTCGGTGGCCAGCGACGGGACGACCTCGGTCGTTCCCGGCTTCAGCGCCACCAACGTCTCGTAGACCTGGAAGATGACGCGGAAGGACTCACCGTCGGACACGTACGCCGCGTCCAGCGTCTTGGGGTCCTCCGAAGCGCCGAAGACGAACGTCTTGCGCTCTCCGTCCCCGGTTGACGTGGCGCCCTTGCACGCGGTGGCTGCGGCGAGCAGCCCCACGCTGGCCGACAGGGCGACCATCCGCCCGACCTTTCCGTACACACGCATCTGTTTCCTCCTTGGCTGTCCGCCGCGCGGTCCGGTGGGCACGCTCGCGCCTCTCCTGTGGATCGGCACAGGCGCTCGCGCCGGGACGCTTGCGCCCGACACGGAAGCCGAGATCCGGGCGGGCATGAGGCGTGGCGGACGGGTGGTCACCGCAGACATGTCGAGGGTGCGGAGCACCTTCTGGGGCTGGACTCTGCCAGGCAGAGTAACCATCGAAACGGGCTGGTGCAATGTACAATTGCAACCTCGTTTCTCAATCGTGACCCCGACGTCCGAGGTCGCGCCCACCGCGCCCCACCACAAGCGACAAATCAGCTCCGCACGACCGCCAACGTCCATGAGCACCGCCGACGCTCGCGCGGCAGTGCTCGGCGGGCGCCACCCACGCCTCACCATCCACCACCCACATAAGACAAGCATCGGAAGGGAGGGAACGGCGGGTCCTCCCGGCCTGAACGGCCGGGTCTCCACGCCGCAAATCCGATGAACCAACGACGAGCGCTACTGCTCAGCATGGCCATGCTGGGCGCCACAATCGCCGGCGGCTGCTCCGACCCACCCACCGCCCCCGTGAAGACCCAGGTCATCCGACTGACCGTGCCCGACTGGAACCTGCGCCCGCCCGGCACCAGTTGCGCCGGCGCCGGGCCCTACCGCTTCGCCCACCCCGAGGCGCCGTACGTCATCGAGGACGGCAACGGCCGCGAGATCGCGCGGGGCACCCTCCCCACGGGCACCTCCGAGAAGGCGATGGATGTCGACTTCAGCAAGGTCAGGCGCGAGCCGACGCTGTGCGTGATGCTGCTCAAGGTCAAGGCGGTGGAACAGGTCGAGGGACATGTCCTGGTCCTGGAAGACCGCCCGGCCGTACCGATCAAGAAGAGCGACGCCCCGGACATCGCGGGCGAGGTGGTGGTTTCATGAAGCCCCAAAGGCGTCTCGCGGCGTTGCTCGTCGCCGCCCTGTCCCTCGGCGGCTGTACCGGCTCGGCGGGCCAGGCCGACCAGCCCCCGCCGGCGACGCTCCCGGGCCCGGTGCCCAAGGGCGTCACCTTCGTCGCCCCGCCGACGAACGCCCCGCGGGCGCCCGGATTCACCCTCGAGTTGCTCGACGGCACGGCCCTGAAGCTGGACGAACAGTGGGATCGCCGCCCGGTCGTCCTGGTCTTCCTCGAAGCCTGGTGCACGCTCTGCGCCGACCAGCAAAAGGAGATCAACCAGCTCGTCCAGGAGTATCGGGACGTGGTCCTGTTCGTGGGCGTGGGCACCGACTCGACCGCCGATCGCATGAGCCAGTACGTCCGCGACAACCGGGTCGAACACCCGGTGGGGATCGATCCGACCGGACAGGTCTGGCGGAAGTACCGGGTGGAGGAGCCGCCGCTGGTCGCGCTGGTGAGCAAGGGAGGCAAGCTGCTGCGTGGCTGGCCCGGCGGCACCGACACGCTGCGCGCGCAGCTCGACGACCTCGTCGCCAGGTAGTCGTCCACGGCGGCGGTGACACAACCGGCGGCAGCCCGATGGGCTGCCGCCGGTCGCGTCCAGCGAGTCACCTCCGGGTCATCGCCCCTGGCCGTGGCCGGCGCCGGGCGTGGTGTCCTTGACGTGCACCTGGCAGGTCACGCTCGTCGACTTGCTCGGGTCGCTCTCCGAGGTCGCGGTCAGGGTGACCGTGGCCTGGTCGGCCGACCCCGCGGTGCGGGTGGCGTAGACCGGCACCTCGACCGTGCCGCCGGCCTTCGCCGTCGTGACCTCGTACGGCATCCACGTCGTCCAGCCGTCGCCCACCGAACTCGCCGACAGACGGTAGACGTCGGAGTCGACGAACTTCGTCACGTCACGCGGATGCCCGGCGGTGGCTCCCGCCGCTCCCGTGTTGCTCAGCGGGAACGTGCACTGCGCGGTCCGCGACGGGGTGACCCCCTGCTTCACCGGCTGCCCCAACGCCACGCCGCGCGCGTTCGGCCCGGAACCGTCCAGCGACCGGACGGCCACCGTGTACGACAGGACGCCGTCGGAGTTCCGGCGGAGGTCCAACACGTACACGTGCAGCCGGTTCGCCTCGTCGACGTACTCGTACCGGGAACCGGAGTCGGTCCCGGCGTGGAAGAGGGCGTCGTTGAGCTGGCGGTGGTCGGCGATGGTGGCCATCACCGGGGTGCCGTCCGGCGCGTAGTAGTCCACCATCTCGATGTCCTGCGGGTTGGCGTCAATCACCCAGTCGAAGCAGTTGTAGCCGCAGGTGTTGCTCTCCCTGCTCTTGTTCTTCGCGATCAGGACGCCGTTGTCCGGCGTGAACGAGTCGAAGCCCATCCGGTCCACGACCTCGACCGTGTAGTCGTCCCAGCCGGTGTTGCCGTGGCAGAACGGATCCTTGTTGATGTCGCAGTCGGGGGTGCGGTCAGGGCGGCCCGGACCGTCCAGGGCGATCCGGACGCCCGAGATGCCCTCCGGCCCCGGGTCGACCGCCCGCGCGGTGACCTCGGCGACGACGACGCCGGAGTTCGCCAGCGCCTCCCGGCTGACCCGCAGGACGTTCTGGTCCGGCACGATGCCCATGTTGATCTTGTTACGGAGCATCAGGCCGGCCGGACTCCAACCACCCTGGTTCGGCGGCACCACCCAGCGCATGTGGTGGCCGCCGGGACCGTTGAACGATCCCCGGTCCATCATGTCCCACGGTGCCGAGCCGACCCGGTGCAGCGGCTGTGGTGGATTCTGCCGGTGGGCGAACGGATTGTTGTTGTTGTCGCCGATCCGGAAGAAGAAGTGGCCCATCTCGTGGGTGATCGTGCCGGAGCTCTCACCCTGCCGGATCGACGACAGGCCCCACTGCTGGGCGGCCGCCTTCCACGACGTCCACTCGACGTAGCGGGTCGGCGCCCAGTTCGGCAGGCTGCCGTCCTTGTTGAACTCGGCCGGCGGGCCCCACTCGTCGGGGATGTCCTCCTTGTTGAGGAACATCATCTCGCCGAACTCCTGCCAGATGCTCGTCTCGTCGTAGCCGGCGTAGACCCGGAGGATCACGTCGTACCCGCAGTTGCCGGTGCACTTCTGATCGGTACGCCAGGCGTTGGCCGCATCGTTGTCGAGGTTTCCGTTACACGTGAACCCCTTCGGGCAGGCCGACTGCTGGTTCCACTCGTTCAGGCCGTACTCGAACAGGTTCCGCGGCATCCGGTAGGGGCCGAACGCGTCGAGCGCGGCGACCCCGAACTGACCGCGGCTCTGTTCCATCCAGTACTCGTGGACGGTGCGCCCGTGGTTGAGCTCGTTGGGAGTCATGTAGTAGTCCCGGTAGAACTCCGGGACCTCCTCGCGACCGATCGGGTCGATCTGCGGGTTGCCGAACTGGTCGCTCTTCTTGGGCTGGGTGATCACGAACGGCTGGTCGGCGAAGTCGACCGCGACCAGGGCGATCTTCAGGCCCCGCACCGACGGCTTGACGTTCGGGTCATTCCACTTCGTGTGTGGGATGTCCTTCCAGTCCTGCCAGGTCATGTCGTACTGGTTTTTCCAGTTCTGCGGGTCGACGGGCTGGAGTTTGCCCGACCCGTCCTGGGTGGGTGCGGCATACCCGGGCTGGATCGGCGTGGCAAGCAGGAGGACGACGGCACCGGCCGCGGCAACCAGGTGCCGCCACTTTCGCCGCCAGGGCGTTCGTCTTGGGATGAGCTGTTCTGTCACAACGTTCCCTTTCTGTGTGACGCTCGTGCGTGAACAGCCGGGAGAACTTCGGATCATTGCGCCGGAGGTACGACCCGGCCGGAGCACCCGAGAGCCGGGCCCAGATGTGTGGGCCCGGCGATCAAGCGGTGTGCTATTGCACTATCACACCGCAGCAGGGCGAGGTGGTCAAGAACTTGGCTTAACCCCGGTGCCCGCGATCCGACCGGTCGGCGTCCACAGTGGGCGACGAGCAGCCTGCGAGGGATGCCGACAGCTTCCGGGCCCACCTCGGCAAGCTGACCGAGGTGGGCCCGGAAGCGGGAACTACTGTTGCACCGGCACCTCGGGGTTGTGGAAGGTCAGCGTGTTGGCCTTCTCGACGTTGCCCTTGTTGTCGGTTGCCCGGTACTCGATCGTGCGCAGGCCCGGTCCCTTGACCCGGAACGGCGCCTGGTACTGCGTCCACGACCCGCCATCGAGGCGGTACTCGATGCGAGCGACACCGACGCCCCAGCCATCTTCGGCGCTCAGCGTCACCAGCGGGTTGGCCACCCAGTCCACATCGCTGTTGGCGTGGTGGCTCAGGGCAATGGTCGAAACCGGCGCGTCGACCTCGATCATCTTGAGGGCGGCCTCCAGGTTGGGCAGCGGCCCGATATGCTCACCCGCCGTCGCCGCGCCCTGCGGCGTACCGGTCGCCTTCAACACCTCCACGATCTTCTGACCGCTCCAGGGCTCCTGGCCGGTGGCCTTGAGATACGACTGGATGGCCACGACGGCGTTCGTCACGACCGGCCCGGCGCCTGACGTGCCACCGAACGACTGCGTGTAGCGGACGTTGAGGTTCGCGGGGTTCGTTCCGCCCTGCAGGTTTCCGTTGCTCCCGGTGGTGGTGATGTTGTGCCCCCAGCCCTGCAGGTCGAACCGGGTGCCGTAGTTGGAGAAGCTGAGTCGCTCGTGGTCGGTGCTGCTACCGGCCCCGACCATGATCGAGCCGGAGTGCTGCACGGTCGGGTCGAACCAGCGGATGCCGTTGCGGACGTACATCGGGTCGTCGGAGTTGGTGTTGCCGTTGCCGCCGGTCGACACCACGGTGACACCCAACCCGGTCAGCAGCTTGATCGCGTCGAACACCGCCGGGATCCACTCCAGCGGCGCGTACCGGGTGCCGCCGAGCGGGCTCGAGGTCTGCTGTTCCAGCAGCACGACGTCGCCGGGTCGCAGCCCGCCGTTGGCGGCCAGGTAGACCAGCGCCGGTCCAGGGTTCCATGAGGTGCGACCGGAGGGCAGCCGCTCGTTCGGCGAAATGCCGTAGAACTCGGCGTCGGGAACGCCGCCGGTGACGCCGTACGCGTTGTCACGGCCAGCCATGATGCCGAACACCGCCGTGCCGTGCTCGTCCGCGAAGCCGGTGTAGCGCGGGAAGGCGTCGCCGCCCAGATCGCTCGACCAGTCCAGCTGCAGATCCTCGTGGAACGGGTTCCAGTCGTACTCGAGGTCGGCGACCTTGATTCCGGTGCCGCGCAGTCGGGGGTCACGCCGGCTGAAGTCCGCGTCGATCCCGGTCGGCGCCGGTCGGAGGTAACCCTGCCGACCGGTGAAGTCCGGCGTGGTCGACGGCGGCGGCACCGGCTCCGGCACCGGATAGACGTGCGCGATCTCCGGCAGCGCCGCGAGCTCGGCCAGGAGGGCTTCGGCGTCCACCCCGGACGGCATGGTGAGCCGGTACCAGGAGGATATGTCGGGCGCGGCCTCGCCGGTACGTTCTGCCGCCTCCTCGGCGAGCTCGGCCAGTTCGGCGGACGAGACGCTCCGCACCATGGGTGCCAGGTCCCTGGCCTGGCCGTGCCGGTCGAGGACGCTCTCGACCCGCCGCAGGCTCTGGCCGCGCTCGCTGCGCAGGCCGGCGTTCGCACCGCGGATTTCGAGCGATTCGGCGAACTTCACCTCGAATGCCATCTCGGTGTCGACCTGGTCAGTTCCGGTGATCTCGCGGCCGTCGGACAATCGAGCGGACAACGTCAATTCGGCGCTGTCCGAGCCGAGTCCGCCGTCGCCGACCAGGTCCGCCTTGTCGAAGTGCAGCACGAGGTCCCTACGGCCGTCGCCATCGACATCCCGTTTGGTCGCGATCACCGCACCATCTGCCCATTTCGCGGGCGGGGCACCCCCGGCTTTGGACGTACCGAGCAGAACACTCCCGGGGTCCACGGCGGTGGCGTCGAATGCCGCGGTGCTCCGCAGGACCGCCGGCACCAACCCGGTGCCGGCCAGATTGATGCGGTCGGACAGCCCGACCGCGAGGTCGACTCGCCTCTCCACCGACTCGTTCGCGTACGCGGATGGCCCGACGACCAATGCGCCCGGCACGACGAGTGCACCGAGCGCGATGGCGGCCGAGAAACGCCTGGCCATAGCGGCTTCCTCCGTTTCTGGGCGCAGTAGATCTGCGGCAGGTCCGCCGACCGGCGGACCCTGCCGCGAAAGTATTCTTGTCCAGAATCCTATTTCGTCATTCACTGCTGTAACTATCTACAATTGTCGTGGTTTCTTGTCGACGGGTCGAACCAGTGTCGCAACGAGCCGGCGTTGCGCTCCTCCGCAGACGATTCGTATCAGGCGTGACAATGGCAAAAGAGTGGTGGGCCGGCGATTGCCGGCGACGCCGAGCAGCGCGAGCGCCGGGCGGCGGCCGGGTAGTCGACCGCCAGGCCGCGGGCCAACGACGCGTCCGGCCCGCCGGC
>NZ_JBEYER010000095.1:14637-26631 GCF_040634005.1 Micromonospora sp. NPDC007271 | reverse complement strand
CCGCTCTTCTCCAGGCGGGTGACCAGCCGCGACGTCCCGGACTGGCTCAGGCCGAGGGCGTCCTGGACCTGCCGCTGCGGTAGGGCGCCGCCGTCGCTGGTGGCCAGCAGTTCGATCGCCTCGAAGTCGGCGAGGCTGCCCGCGCCTGCGGCCCGTAGGGTCAGGTCGAGCGACTCCTGCGCGACCCGCAGTCGCCGGGACAGCTCACGCCACACCTGCATGACGTCGGGTGCATCGTGCTGAGCCACCTGGTAAGCCCTTCCCTCGGCGCCGACTTGAGGCTCCTGACCGCCCTGTCCAGATTCGGGCCAAGCCTAACATGCTTGCGCCAGCATTCAGAATGTGATTGCATGCATGCTCATGCATTACGGAGAGGTGACCTCGCCGGTGATGCACACTTGATCTGCCGAACTCGATTGCCCAATCCGGCTGCGGGCGGGCTCCGGCGCACCAAGGAGTGGAATCAGCCATGACTACCCGGCCGGTGTCGGTCTGCCTGACCTTCGACCATCTCGGTGCCGCGCTCGACGTACGGCTGGGTCGGGCGAGTAGCCCCGACTCCCATCGCCACGACCTGAGCGTCGGCTTCCCGCGCCTGCTCGGCCTGCTCGACGAAGTCGGTGCCCCGGCCACCTTCTTCTGCGAGGGCTGGAGCGTGTTGCACCACCCCCAGGCCATCCGCGCACTGCTGGCGCGCGGCCACGACGTCGGCCTGCACGGCTGGGTGCACGAACGCTGGACAGAACTGAGCCGCAGCGAGCGACGGCGAATCCTGTTCGACGGGGTGGCCGCGCTGCGGCTGGCCGGCGTCGACCGGCCCAGCTTCCGCGCGCCCGGCGGCCTGCTGGCCGACGACGACCCGGACCTGCTCGCGGAGGTCGGGATCACCGAGGATTCCTCCATCCCACCGGGGGCCGCCACGCGTACCGTCCCGGCGCTGCTCAACAGCAGCGGCCTGGTGAACGTGCCGTTCGTCTGGCCCGCCGTGGACTACTGGGCCTACCAGCTCAACCCGGACGACCCGGCGACCCCGGACGACCTGCCGCACCGCTGGCGAGCACTGCTCGACCAGGCCCGGCAGCGCGACGACCGTCTCCTCGTGCTGGTGGTACACCCCGGGGTGAGCGGCAGCCCGGACGCGGAGTTCGCCGCGGTGCAGCGGGTGGTGCGCGAGTTCGCCGCGTGTCCGGACGTGCAGTTCCGCACGATCGCCAGTATCGCCGCCGAGTACCGCGGGAAACAGGGGATCTCCGACCCGGGCCCGCGCCCGGCCGCCGACGTGCCGGACTGGTTTGCCGTCCGGGACGATCCGCCAGAGCCCCCGAGCGGCGACGATCCGGACGGCTGGCTGCGCTATCTCGTCGGGAGAGGGCTGGTCAGGCCCGATGCTGTGCCGCGGAGTGTCCTCGTCGGCGGTGTCTCGGCGAACGTCGTACGGGTCGGCCCGGCCGTGGTGAAGCGGCCCCGCCGCCGGCTGGACGTACCGTTCGACTGGCAGGCCGGGACCAACCGGGTGCTGGCCGAAGCCACCGCGATGCGGCTGGCGAGCGGGCTGGCTCCGGCCGTGCTGCACGTGGACGAACTGCACCAGGTGCTGGTGCAGCGCTTCGAGCAGGGCACGCCGTGGAAGGCGCAACTGCTGGCCGGCCGGGTTGACCAGGCGATCGTCGGTCAGGTCGCCGAGGCGTTACGGGCCATCCGGCTGCTGCCCACAGACGGAATCGACGGCGCCGACCGCTTCCACCGGCTGCGGCTCGACCCGTACTTCTGCTGGGTGGCGAAGCGGCACCCGCAGCTGAAACCCGCGCTGGCCTCGGTCGTGGATCGGCTGGCCAGCACCCGGACCCATGTCGTGCACGGCGACCTGTCGCCGAAGAACCTCCTGGTCGACAGCCACGGGCCGGATCCGCGGGTGGTCGTGCTCGACTGGGAGGTGGCCCACGTCGGCGATCCGGTGTTCGACCTGGCCTTCCTGCTCAGCCACCTGTTCGCGAAGTCGGTGCACCGGCCGGCGGCCGCTCCCGACCTGGCCCGGGCCGCCGCAGTGGTGCGCGCGGTCGACCCGGACGCCGACGAGAAGTGGGTGCGCCAGCTGACCGGTGCCCTGCTGCTCGCCCGCACGCACGGCAAGTCGCGGCTGGAGTACCTGACCGCGGAGTCGTTCACCCGACTGGACACCGTCGGACGCGCACTTCTCCTTGACGCCACGTGGCCGGATGAAAGGACCTTTTGGTGAACAAGCCAGTGCCCGCGTACGGCTCCGCCGAGCGCGCGGTGATCAGCGTACGGGCGTGGGAGGTGCTCGACTCGCGGGCGCACCCGACCGTGGCCTGCGCCGTCTTCCTGGAGGGCGGGTTCGTCGGACGCGCCATGGTGCCCACCGGCGCCTCTACCGGGCAGTTCGAGGTGGCGGACCTGCGCGACGGCGGGGAGCGGTACGGCGGCCTCGGCACCCGACAGGCGGTCGAGCGGATCAACACCGTCGTCGCCGCCGACCTCGTCGGGCGGCCCGTTGGCACGGTCGACGACCGGCTGTCCGGGCCGTCGAACGTGACCCTGGCCGTCTCCCAGGCGGCGGCGAAGGCCGCCGCCGCGGCGGCAGGGGTGGCGTTGTGGCGCTACCTCGCCGAGGGCGACGACTACTGCCTGCCCTGCCCGATGGTCAACATCTTCTCCGGTGGCCGGCACGCCGAGGGCGGCGTGCGGATCCAGGACTTCCTCGCGGTCCCGTTGGCTGCGCCGACCTTCTCCGACGCGCTCGAGGTGGTCTGGAAGGTGCGCCGTGCCGCTGCCCAGCTGACCGAGGGGCGGTACGGCCGGCTCATGTCCAGGCTCGTCGCGGACGAGGGCGGCCTGGCGGTCCTCGGTGGGGACGACGCGGAGCCGCTGCGGATCCTGGCCGAGGCGATCGAACGGGTCGGCGAGCCGGTCGGGATCGCCATCGACGTGGCGGCCACCCAGATCGAGCGGCCGGAGGAATTCCTCAGCCTGCTCCAGGCCTGGATCGCCGAGTACCCGATCGTCTCGATCGAGGATCCGCTCGGTGACGAGGACTGGGATGGCTGGCAGCGCGCGTCGTCGTTGCTCGGCCCGATCCAGCTGGTCGGCGACGACCTGTTCGCCACCGACCCCGTGCGGGTACGCAAGGCCGCCAGCCTCGGGGTCGCCAACACGGTGCTGATCAAGCCCAACCAGATCGGCACCCTGAAGCAGGCGTACGAGACGGTCCGGGAAGCGCGGGCGCACGGGTACGCGACGGTGGTGTCGGCCCGCTCCGGTGACACGGAGGACGACATCATCGCCGACCTGGCGGTGGGCTGGAACGCGGGCCAGATCAAGATCGGATCGCTGATGCGTTCGGAGCGGCTGGCCAAGTACAACCGGCTGCTGGAGATCGAGGCGTTCGACAACGTGCACTACGGCGGGTGGGTGCGATGAGCGATCGGCGGGTCCTGATCACCGACATCGTCTGGCCCGACACTGACGTCGAGGCCGCCGTGCTCGAACCGGCCGGTTTCGCCGTCTCGCTGGCGCCCGCCGGCGACGAGGAGACCCTCGTACGCGAGGCCGCCGGCGCAGACGCCATCCTGACCTGCTTCGCGCAGGTCACCAGTCGGGTCATCGCCGCCTCGGACCGGCTTTCGGTGGTCGCCCGTACCGGCGTCGGGCTGGACAACATCGACGTCGCCGAGTGCGACCGGCGGGGCGTGGCGGTCACCCGGGTGCCCGACTACTGCGTGGACGAGGTGGCCACCCACACGGTCGCGCTCGCCCTGGCGTTGTGGCGGCGGCTGCCCCAGTACGACCGGGCGCTGCGGGCGGGGGAGTGGGGCACCCAACCGGCCACCCTGCCGCTGCGTCGCCTGGCCGGTGCGAAGGTGGCCATTCTCGGCATGGGCCGGATCGGCAGCGCGGTCGCCGACCGGCTCCGCGGGTTCGGCCTGCGGGTGGGCGAGGACGTGACCGACGCCGACATCGTCTGCGTGCACCTGCCGCTCAAACCGGACACCGAGCGGTTCGTCGACGTGGACCTGTTGTCCAAGGTCCGTCCCGGCGCGGTTCTGGTCAACACCGGACGCGGCGCCGTCGTCGACGTCGAGGCGGTCATCGACGCACTCGACTCCGGGCAGCTCTCCGGCGCGGGACTGGACGTCTTCCCGACCGAACCGCTGGAGGTCGACCACCCGCTGCGGAAGCGGGAAGACGTGATCCTCACCCCGCACGTCGCCTTCTACTCCGAGGAGGCACTGGTGGAGTTGCGCCGGCGCGCGGCACAGAGCGTGGTCGACCACTTCGCGGAGGCGGACCGATGAGCGGCGAGCCGGCCCCGGTCCACGTACCTGAGGCGCTGGTGCCGCTGTTCGCGCAGAACCCTGGTGCGCTGGACCTGCTGCGCGCGGCCCGCGTCGGTCTTCAGGGCGGCAGCGGGTTGACGCCGGAGCAGGTCGAGCTGGTCACGCTCGCGGCGCTCACCGCCCTGGGCGCGCCGGAGGGCTCGTTCGCGGTGCACGTCCAGCGCGCGCGCCGGTTGGGACTGACCGAGAAGCAGGTGTGGGGCGTGCTGGAGGCGTTGGCGGTCATCGTCGGCGTACCCCGACTCGTCAACGCCGCACCGGCCGTGGCGGCCGCGCTGGCCGACTTCGTCGAGGGAGCAGACGATGACCCGCGCTGACCTGGACGCCCAGCTACGCCAACAGGTCAGGTACTGCCTGACCAGCCCGTTCTACCGACGCAGGTTCGAGGAGCTGGGGATCTCGCCGGATTCGGTACGGACCCTGGACGACCTGAACCAGTTGCCGATCCTGGTGTCGCCGCCCGAGCACCGGCGGCTCCAGGACGCGACTCTCGAGCGCGATGGGCAGCCGTTCGGCGACTTCCTCTGCGTCGATCCCGCACAGGTGGTCTCGGTGTCTTCCACCTCGGGCACGACCGGCACGCCGGTGCTGTACCCCTTCACCGCCTCCGACGTGGCCATCACCAACGAGACCTGGGCCCGGGCTTTCCGGTTCATCGGACTGCGCCCCGGCGACGGGATGATCGTCGGATTCGGCCTGTCGATGTACCTCGCCGGCGTGCCGCTGGTGCGGGCCGGCGAGGCTTTCGGCCTGCGTACCGTCGCGGTCGGTGCCGAGAGCGGCACCAGCAAGCTGCTGCGGATGCTCGCCGTCATGCGGCCGCGGGTGCTCGCCTGTACGCCCAGCTTCGCCGAGCACCTGATCGAGCGCGCCCCGGAATGCCTGGGCCGGTCGGCGGCCTCGCTCGGGGTGGAGGTGATCCTCTGCGCCGGCGAACCCGGCGCCGGGCTGCCCGCCGTGCGGCAGAAGCTTTCCGACGGGTGGGGCGGCGCCCGGGTGCACGACGTCCTCGGCGGGGTCCACGGGGTCATCAACGCGTCCTGCGCCAGCGAAGACTACGCGGGCATGCACGTCCTGGCCCCCGACCACTGCGTCACCACCCAGCTCGTCGACCCGGCCACCAAGGAAGGGCTGACGGTCACCGACGGCACGATCGGGGAGCGGGTGAAGACGGCGCTGACCTGGCAGGCGGCACCGCCCCTGCGGTACTCGGTCGGCGACATGTACCAGGTCTTCACCGAGACCTGCCGGTGCGGCGTACCGGGCGAGCGGATCAAGGTCATCGGCCGGATCGACGATCTGCTCATCGTGAAGGGCGTGAAGGTGTACCCGGCCGCGGTCAAGGACGTGGTCGCCTCGTTCGTGCCGCAGCTGACCGGCGAGCTGCGTATCGTCCTGAACAACCCGCCGCCCCGGGTGGTGCCGCCGCTGCGGGTCACCGTCGAGGCGGGAGTCGGCGTCCCGGCGGAGCGTCACGACGAGCTGGCGGGCCGGCTGGCCGACGCGATGCACCAGCGCCTGGCGATCCGCCCCCAGTTGACCGTGGTGCCGGCTGGCACCTTCGAGCGCAGCTCGCACAAGGCCAAGCTGATCGAGGTGGCCGGCGGCTAGGGCGTGTCCTGCCGATCATGATCTCCGTGGATCGTCCGGGGCAGCGCCGACACCAGACCGGATGCCATAGTGCCGCCATGAAGGCAGACCTGCACAGTTACTTGAAGGGCGGCCGCGACGCGCTGCTGTGGAAGCTCGACGGACTTAGCGAATACGATATTCGGCGCCCGCTGACCCCGACCGCCACCAACTTGCTCGGTCTCGTGAAGCACTCGGCGGCCATGGAGATCCTCTACTTCGGCGTCGTGTTCGGCCGGCCGTTCGAGCAGGAACTGCCGTACGTCGGCGACGGAGCGGAGACCAATGCCGACAAGTGGGCCACCGCGGATGAGACCCGCGAGGAGATCGTCGGACTGTACCGTCGCGCGATCGCCCACGCCGACACCACCATTGAAGCCCTTGCGCTGGACGATGTCGGCCGCGTGCCGTGGTGGGGCGATGCGGCGGTCACGTTGCACCACGTCCTGGTCCACGTCATCGCGGAAACACAACGGCACGCCGGCCACGCTGACATCGTGCGCGAACTCATCGACGGCGCGGCCGGGCTGCTGCCCAGGAACGACAACCTGCCCCCCGCCGAGGAGTCATGGTGGCTCGACTACCGCCAGCGAGTGGAGCAGACCGCCCTCGACGCCAACAAACGCAGCAACTAGGTTTTCTGTCGATCATGGAAGCCAGATGATGGCGGCGATGAGGACGAGGCTGGCCCGGTAGAGGGATGCCCGTTTGGCGTAGCGGGTGGCCAGGTCTCGCCACTGCTTGAGGCGGTTGAAGCAGCGTTCCACCACGTTGCGCTTCTTGTAGACCGCCCGGTCGAAGGCGGGTGGCCGCCCGCCGGCGCTGCCCTTGGCGGCCCGGCGGGCGACCTGGTCCGAGCGTTCCGGGATGACGTGCCGGATCCCGCGGTGCCGCAAAGCGCGGCGGGTGGAGTCGTGGGCGTAGCCCTTGTCCGCAATCAGTACGTCGGGACGCTTGCGGGGCCGGCCCGGTCCCGGCTCGTTGACGCAGATCGCGTCCAGCAGCGCCAGCAGCTGGGGGTTGTCGCCGGCCTGACCTGGGGTGAGCAGGATCGACAACGGCCGGCCACGCCCGTCGACGGCCAGGTGGATCTTCGTGCTCAGCCCGCCTCGGGACCGGCCGATGGCCTCGCCATCTTGCGCACCAGGCGTCGCCGCACTTTTCGGGGAGCCCCCTTTTTGCGGGCGCCAGCGGCATGCTGATGCGCCCGCACGACCGACGAGTCGATGCTGATCGTCCACTGCACCGGTATGCCGTCGTCATGCACCTGCGCGGCAGCGAGGATCCGGTCCCATGTCCCGTCGGCGGTCCACCGGCGCAGCCGTTCGTGGCAGGTCTTCCACGGCCCGAACCGTTCCGGCAGGTCACGCCACGGCGCCCCCGTCCGCAGCTTCCACAGGATCCCGTTGATGACCTGCCGGTGATCCCGCCACCGCCCCCGCGCACCGCCCGGCTCGGGAAGCAGCGGCGCGATCACCGCCCACGCCTCATCGGTCAGTTCACCACGACGCACCACCGGCACATCGTCAAAGATCAACCACTACAAGATCGGCAGGACACGCCCTAGGCCCACGATGGGCATCGATGAACCTGCGACAGCCCCCGGTCGACCACGACCGGGGGCTGTGTGCGGTGCCTTCACCCGGCTGGCGGGCTCAACATCCGGTGAAGGTGGGCCTGCGCTTCTCCCGGAACGCCGCCATCGCCTCGGCGGAGTCCGCGGTGGCGGTGACCACGCCCATGTGCGAGGCGATCAGGTCGAGGCTGGTCCGCAGGTCGTTGGCCCGCAGCCCCTGGTAGACGGCGCGTTTGATCAGCCCGAGGGCGACCGGTGGGCCGTCGGCCAACCGACGCGCGAAGGCCAGGGTCTGCGGCATCAGCTCGTCGTCGGGGTAGACGCGGCTGACGATTCCGTACGACAGGGCTTCGGCCGCGGACAGGACGTCGCCGGTCCAGAGCAGTTCCAGCGCCCGGGCGGTGCCCACCAGCCGGGGCAGGTAGTGGCAGCCCCCGTCGCCCGGCACCAGCCCGACCTTCACGTAACCCTCACTGATTCGGGCCGACTCGCCGGCGAAGCGGATGTCGCACATCAGGGCCATGTCCAGGCCGGCGCCGATCGCGGCGCCGTTGATCGCGCACAGCAGTGGCTTGTCCAGCGCCTCGACTGCGAACGCGACCTTGTGGATCCGCCGGGTGAGCATGGTGCGCTTGCCGAGCGGGGTCGGGTCCACCTCGGCGAGCGAGTCGAGGTCGACGCCGGAGCAGAACGCCGTCCCGGCTCCGGTCAGCACCACCACCCGGACATCGTCGTCGTCCTGCGCCCGGGTGAGCGCGTCGGCCCAGTCGGCGATCATCTCGAAGGTGAACGCGTTGTGCCGCTCGGGCCGGTCGAGGGTGATGGTGGCGATCCCGTCCGAGACCGCGTAACGAAGGGCCATGGAAACTCCTAGTCCGCCAGTAGGTCCCACGCGTCGCGGCCGTGGGCCGTCGCGATACGGGCCAGCCGGCTGGCCCACTCGAACTCGTTGCCGTAGTCGTCGCGCCAGGACCACAGCGCCGTGGTACTCAGGTGCAGCGGGTGTTCGGCGGTGAAGCCGATCGCCCCGTGCACCTGATGGGTGGCTGCCGCCAACCGGCCCGCCATCTGGGTCGCCTCCACCACCGCGACCAGCGCGGCCACCTCCTGCCGCTCGGGTTCGCACCCGGGGTCGCTCAGGCTCGCCAGCGCCGCGTCCAGGGCCACCGACGTCGCCACCACCTGGCCCGCGCAGCCTGCCAACAGGTGCCCGACGGCCTGGAACGCCCTGATCGGCTTGCCGAACTGCACCCGTTCACCGGAGTACTGCACGGCCAGGTCCAGCGCCCGTTGCGCCGCGCCGAGCAGCATCGCGGCGCGGAGCACGGCGCCGCGAAGCCGCAACTCTTCGGCCCGTACGGAGGTCGGGGTGCCCTGCCCGGCGGTGGCGGTGCCGACCGGCTCGCCGGCGAGGGTCGTCTCGGCCGTGGCCACGGTGGCGGCCGGGCTGACCGAGTACGCCCCGTCGGTGTGCACGAGGACCACGCAGTCGTCGGCGGCGCCGGCCCACGCCAGCCGGGTGGCCGTCCCCGCCTCGGCGACACCGCACGCGCTCATGCCCTCCGGGACCGGCCGATCGACCTGCTCGCACAGCCACGCCGCCAGCAGCGTCTCCACGAGCGGCAGTCGGACCCCGGCGTATCCACAGCGGCGCAGCACCGCGGCGGCGTCGGCCAGATCCCCGCCGCTCCCGCCGGCCCGCTCGGGGATGGACAGGAGGGTGAAGCCGGCTTCGCTCAGTGCCCGCCAAAGGCCCGGGCGTACCGCCGGGTCGGAAACCTCGTACCGGCCGAGCAGGTCATCGACGGCATCCTCGAGCTCACCCAGGTGCTCGGCCGGCGACAGTGCCCTCATCAGATTCCTTTCGTGGATACCCTGGCCTTCAGGCCGGGGAGGAAACGGAACCCCTGCGGAGCAGGTCGGGAAAGCCGATCCGCCGCCACGGCGGATCGGTGTCCCACGCGCGGCCCGCAAGGTCGGCTCCGAACAAGCGTGCTATTTTGTGACGGTGGCCTCAAGGAAGCGGGCATTCAAGTTCCGCTTCTACCCGACCCCGGAACAGGCCGACCTGCTGAACCGGACGTTCGGGTGTGTGCGCAAGGTCTACAACCTGGCCCTGGAAGCTCGCACCACCGCGTGGTACCAGCGCCAGGAACGGATCAACTACAACGCCACCAGCGCGATGTTGACGGCCTGGAAGAAGTCCGAGGAGTTGGCGTTCCTCAACGAGGTCTCCTGCGTCCCGCTCCAGCAAAGCCTGCGGCACCTGCAAGCCGCGTTCGCTGCGTTCTGGGACAAGCGAGCCCGCTACCCGCGGTTCAAGTCCAAGCGCAAGTCCCGCGCCTCGGCCGAGTTCACCCCGTCCGCATTTCGGTTCAAGGACGGCCAGCTCACCCTGGCGAAAATGGCCGAGCCGCTGCACATCGTCTGGTCCCGGGCGCTGCCGGCAGGGCAGTCGCCGTCCACCGTGACCGTCTCGCGTGACGCGGCCGGACGGTGGTTCGTGTCCCTGCTGTGCGAGGACACCCCCGCGCAGATGCCCGCTGCCACGGCGGCCGTCGGGATCGACGCCGGCCTGGACCACCTGCTCACCTTGTCCACCGGGGAGAAGATCGCTAACCCCCGCCACGAACGCGCCGACCGAATCCGGCTCGCCCGTGCTCAGCGGGAACTGGCCCGTAAGGACAAGGACTCCAGGAACCAGGCCAAGGCCCGGCTCAAGGTCGCCCGCGTTCACGCCCGCATCGCTGACCGGCGACGCGACCACCTGCACAAACTGACCACCCGGCTCGTGCGTGACAACCAAACGCTCGTGATCGAGGATCTGACCGTACGCAACATGGTCAGAAACCACAGCCTGGCCCGCGCCATCTCCGACGCGGCCTGGCGCCAGTTCCGCGAGTTCCTCACCTACAAGTGCGCCTGGTACGGCAGGAACCTGGTCGTGATCGACCATTGGTACCCGTCGTCCAAGGTGTGCTCCGCGTGCGGAGCGGTCGCGGAGAAGATGCCGCTCAACGCACGCACGTGGACCTGCCCCTGCGGGGCCACCCACGACCGCGACATCAACGCGGCACACAACATTCTGGCCGCCGGGCTGGCGGTGTCGGCCTGTGGAGCCGGTGTAAGACCTCAACGGGGCAACCTCCGTTCGGGGCAGTCGGCGGTGAAGCAGGAAAACCCGAGGGCGACCAAGGAAATCCCCGTCCTCTAGGGCGAGGAGGATGTCAGCTCAACCCCATTCCCTTGGCGATCACGCCGCGCAGGATCTCGGTGGTGCCGCCCCGCAGGGTGAACCCGGGGGACTGCAGGATGGCTTCGCGGAGCAGTCGGTTCACCTCGTCGCCGCCGGGGTCCGTCCGGCACTGGCGGACCACCTCGGCCACCTCGCCTTCGAAGCGGGTGCCGAGGTCCTTGGCGAGCGCCGCGGCGAGCTCCGGGGTGCGCCCGGCGGCCAGCTCCACCGCCACCGAGGCGGTGACCCGGCGTAGCGTCGACAGTCGGGCCAGGCACCGGCCCAGCGCCGCCGGCTCGGCGATGCCGATGCGGGCCGCGTCGCGTAGGAACGCCAGCAGGAGCGGCGCGGTGGTCAGTACCCGTTCCGGGCCGGAGCGCTCGTAGGCCAGCTCCGCGGTGACCTGCCGCCACCCGTCGCCCACGGTGCCCAGCACTCGGTCGTCGGCGACGAACACGTCGTCCAGCACGACCTCGGCGAAGTGTGCCTCACCGTTGATCAGGCGGATCGGGTGTACCTGCACGCCGGGGGAGTCGAAGTCGATGATGAGCTGGGTGAGACCGGCCTGGCGTGGCGCTCCCGGTTCGAGTGGGGTGGTGCGTACCAGGGCGGTGAGGAGGTGGGCGTGTGTGGCGCCCGACGTCCAGACCTTCCGGCCGGTGACCCGCCAGCCGCCGGGCACCCGTGTCGCGGCGGTGCGCACCGAGGCGAGGTCGGAGCCGCTGTCCGGTTCGGACAGCCCGAGCGCGGTGTACATCCGGCCGGCCGCGATCTCGGGGAGGAACAGCCGCCGCTGCTGCTCGGTGCCGAAGCGCAGTAGCTGGGGAGCACTCTGCCGGTCGGCGATCCAGTGTGCGGCCACCGGGGCACCGGCGGCCAGCAGTTCCTCGGTGACGACGAAGCGGGCCAGCGCCCCGGCCGCCCGGCCGCCATATTCCTGCGGGATCGCCATGCCCACCCAGCCGTGTGCGGCCAGGCGCTGGCTGAACCCAGGATCCCAACCCAGCAGCCACGCGTCGCAGCGGGCCGACCACCGCCGTTCGGCCAGTTCCGCGGCGACGAACTCGCGTACCTCGGCGCGCAGGCCGGCGGTGTCGGCCAGGCGGTGGCCGCGTAGGGACATCGGTGCGCTCATGCCGCCACCTCGCTTCGCCCGGCACCGGCATGAGGCACCACGCCGTTGCACTGATGATTCGCTC
>NZ_JBEYER010000095.1:0-14537 GCF_040634005.1 Micromonospora sp. NPDC007271 | reverse complement strand
GCTGACGCTCGCTCATGCCGTCACCTCGCTTCGCTCGGCACCGGCATGAGGCACCACGCCGTTGCACTGATGATTCGCTCGCTGACGCTCGCTCATGCCGTCACCTCGCTTCGCTCGGCACCGGCATGAGGCACCGTTGCACTGCGTTGATGATTCGCTCGCTGACGCTCGCTCATGCCGCCCCCAGGACGGTGACCGCGGCGACGGCACCGGGGCCGCCGAGGTTGTGGGCCAGCCCGCGTCGGGCGCCGCGGACCTGCCGGCGGCCGGCGCGGCCCAGGATCTGGTCGGTCACCTCGGCGACCATCCGCACCCCGGTGGCGCCGACGGGGTGCCCGCAGGACTGCAGCCCACCGGAAACGTTGACCGGCAGTTCTCCGCCGAGGCTGGTGGTGCCGGCGAGCAGTTCGGCCCCGCCGGTGCCCGGCGCGAACAGGCCCAGATCCTCGGTGTTGACGATTTCCGTGATGGTGAAGCAGTCGTGGCACTCCACGAGGTCGAGCTGGGCACGCGGGTCGGTGATGCCGGCCTGCCGGTACGCGCTGGCCGCCGCCGCGCGGGTGGCGGCGAAGCCGAGGAAGTCGTTGTCGCGGCGGAAGAGCGCGGGGTAGTAGCCGGCGTAGGAGCCGACGCCGATGCCCTGGATCAGCACCCATTGGCGGGCGTTGCGTTCGGCCCACCGTCGGGAGGCGAGCACGACCGCCGCCGCGCCGTCCGTCGTCGGCGTGCAGTCCAGCAGCCCGAGCGGCTCGGCGGCCATCGGCGCCGCCAGCACCTGTTCGACGGTGAGCGGGGTGCGGTAGTGCGCCTTGGGGTTGTTCGTCGCGTGCTGGTGGTTCTTCACGGCGACCGCCGCGAGGACATCTCTGCCGTACCCGTAGGTGTGCAGATACCGGCTGGCGACCAGGGCGAACTGTCCGGGGGCAGTGCGCCCCTTGGCGATGACCGGATGCGACTGCTCGACGGTCTTGGCGACCAGGGACTCGCGGGGGGCCAGGTCGCGCATCTTCTCGGCGCCGACGGCGAGCACCACCTCGTACTCGCCGGCGGCTACGGCGAGCGCGGCGGCGCGCACGGCCTCCATCCCGGTGGCACAGAAGTTGGCGACCCGGGTCACCGGGCGGGGCGCGAACCCGAGCGCCTCGGTGACGGCTGCGGCTGAGTCGCCGACGAGCGCGCCGAGCTGCGGCTCGGCGGTGCCGAGCCAGGCCGCTTCGAGCGCGCCGACCTCGACCCCGGCGTCATCCGTCGCGGCGGTGGCGGCCTCGTGCAACAGCGAGAGGTACGAGCGGTCGTACAGTTCGCCGAAGCGCGTGACGCCGGTCCCTACTACGGCTACCTGGTTACTGATCGGCATCGGTACCGTCCATTGGGGTGATCTTGTAGAAGTAGCGGGGTGCGGCGCCTGCGGCGGTCGGCATCCGGCGCAGCACCAGCCGCACCGGGTCGCCGATCGCCACGTCCCGGCCCGGCACCACCTGTCCGTAGAACCGGGCGCCGTCGGCGAGCTCGACCACCGCCATGGTCAGTGGCCCGCCGACCGGAAAGACGTGGTCGCGGGTACGGGCGAACACCGTGCCGGACAGCGCGAGGCGGGCCGGCACCAGCGCGGCTGCCGGGCCGTGCACGGGGCAGGACGGCGCCGCGGGAAACTCCGGCGCCTCGCACTCGACGCACCTCATGCCGACCAGCGCGAGTTCCGCGTCGCCGTCGCGCCAGTGTTGTGGAGCCGAGTAGTACGGCTGGAAGGTCGGCGGTGGGCCGGACAGCCGGGGCGGTGCTCCCCGGCCCGGCGGGGCGTCGCGCCGGAGGGTAGCCAGCGCCTGGTCGGGCCCGGTCACCGTGAGCCGCCAGCTCTGGTTGCTGTCGACCGTCAGGCCGTTCTCGTCGGCCTGCCCGCCACCGGTCATCAGCGAGATCCAGGCGCCTGCCGCGCCCAGGTCGCCCAGGCCCGCGATCCGGGCGCTGGCCGGGGCGGCCCACCTGGTGAAGGGCGGATTCGCGGTGACCACGCCGGCGGAACGGGCGTATGCGACGGCCGGCGAGGGTGCGGGGCCCAGCGGGGTGACCTGGAGCGCCAGGTCGCCGGTGGCGTCCAGCAGGACGGCGGCGGCGCCGCTGCCGAGCGGGTCGCCTGCCGCGGAGGCCCGGCTGTCGGCCAGGAGGATGAGCACGGCTCCCGGCCGGGTGCAGGCCAGGGCCGTGCCCGCGGCCAGGGCCGCGCCGCCGGCGGAGGCTCCGCCGGAGAACTCCTGCGTGAGGACGGCCCGGGGGTCGAGCCGCAGGGCGGAGACTAGGGTCGCCGCGTTGGCTCCGTCGGTCAGGGGCGCCGATGTACTGGCGAACAGCAGCGCCGCGATGCTCCGGTCGGCATGCCGGTCCAGCAGTGTCCGGCCTGCCATCCAGGCCAGGGTGACCGCGTCCTCGTCCGGATCGGCGGCCGTGAGCTGCCGCGGTCCCGCGCCGATCCGCCATGGCGGCAAGGCGATTTCGGCGTCGAGTAGCGGGGCGCGCAGCGGCATGGGGGATACCTCTGGTTTCGATGTGACGCCTTGCCCGCCTCAGGCGGGCGTATGGATGGGCGGGACGTCCGATCTTCCGGCTCGGCGTGCCGCTGGATTCGCGGACCCGGCGCGCCGTCTGATCCGGCCTGAGGCGTCACAGTAACATGCGCGCGCAAGTAGCTCCGAGAAATACTTGCGCGCGCATGCCAATCGTTGTTAGATGCGTAACACCTGCTGGAAACACCACAGCTTGTCGGCCACTGGACAGGACATCGACAGGGTTCGCGGCCACGGACGAAAGAAGCGAGGGCGAGATGCGCATCGGAAGGGTCGATGACAGGGCCGTCCTGGTCAAGCCGACGGACGACCGGATCGACGCGGCTTCGACGGTCCAGGTGGCCTACCTCAGCGAGCCGTTCGGCACCACCACCGCGATCTTCGCCGACTTCGCCGCCTTCCGGCGCTTCCTGGCCACCGAGCCGGAGTTGCGGTACGTCCCGACCGCGGCGTCGCGGCTCCAGGCCCCGGTGCCGCTGCCCGGTCAGGTCTTCGGCGTAGGGCTCAACTACACCGACCACCTCGCGGAGATCGGCCGCGCCGGCACCCGCCCCCTCCCGATGACGTTCACCAAGTTCCCGAGCAGCATCACCGGCCCGTTCGACCCGATCACGCTGCCGACGGACAGCGTGGACTATGAGGTCGAGCTGGTCCTGGTCATCGGCCGGCATGCCGACCGGATCGCCGCCGAGGACGCCTGGGACCACGTCGCCGGGGTCACCGTGGGGCAGGACCTGTCGGCGCGTGGGGTCCAGCAGGCCCAGCAGCTGAGCCTGAGCAAGTCCTTCCGCGGGTTCGCGCCGATCGGGCCCTGGGTCGTGACGTCCGACGAGCTGCCCGACCGCGACGCTCTCCCCATGACCTGCTGGCTGAACGGAGAGGTCGTGCAAAAGGGGACCACGGCCGACATGGTCCACAACGTCGCCGAGCTGCTGGCCTTCCTCTCCACCGTCACCGCGCTGCGCCCCGGCGACCTGGTGTTCACCGGCACCTGCGCCGGCGTCGGGTTCTTCCGCACCCCACAGCTCTTCCTGCGGCCGGGCGATGTCGTCCGCTCAGAGATCGCCGGCGTCGGCTCGCTGGTCAACCCGTGCGTCGCGCCATCGGCGAGCGGTGCCTACGACCAGGCGTTCGCCGCGCTGGCCGTACGTCCGCCGCTGACTTCCTGAACCCTTCCTCACCGCCCGAGTCTTTCGATTCCCCCCACTGGTAACGACCAGCACGATCAGAAAGGCCACCCCATGCCAGCCCCCACCCGAACCAACCACATCGCCTTCCAGGCCCTCGACATGCCGGCGACTCACGAGTTCTGGACCAGAGCCGTCGGGCTGAAGTTCTCCCACGCCGTACGGGAGGAAGCCCGGGAGACCTCCAACGGCGAGAAGATGAACCCGTTCCTGCACGTCTTCTACGCGATGCCCAGCGGCGAAGCGATCGCGTTCTTCGACGTCGCTGGCGAGTACGAACGCAAGCCGGACGGCCTGGAGTGGTGGGCCAAGCACGTCGCGCTGCAGGTCGACAGCGTGGACGACGTCCACGCGATGAAGCAGCAGCTCACCGAGCACGGCGTGGCCGTACGCGGGCCGGTCGACCACGACGGGGTCTGGTACTCGATCTACTGCTTCGACCCCAACGGTGTGCACCTTGAGGTGACCTGCCAGACGCAGCCGATCACCGACGCGGACGCGGCGAACGCCGAGCAGGTCTACGCCACCTGGATGGCCGATCGGGCGGCGCAGCGGGTCTGAGCCTCGCCCGCCCCACCTCACCACCTGCCGCCTTCGTAGCGGCGCAGCCACCAAACACCCCACCAGGCGCGAGCCTGCCCAAAAACTCCTCGGACGGGAAACGATGACTCTGCGATTTCGCGCAGCGCGGACTGTTGTGGTGATCGCCGCCGTGGCGACCGCCGCTTCCGGCTGCTCCAGCAAGGCCACCTCGGGCACCGACGCGGGCAGCGCGCCGGCCGGGGCGGTCAAGACCGGCGTCGGCGTCACCGCCGACACCATCAAGGTCGGCGTCCTGACGGACCTGTCCGGCCCGATCGCTCCGCTCGGCAAGAACGGCCTGGCGGGCAGTCAACTGTTCTTCGAGCAGCAGAACGCCAAGGGCGGCGTGTGCGGCCGCAAGATCGACCTGGTGGCGTACGACAACAAGTACAACGTGCAGAACTCGGTCAGCCTCTTCCCGACGGTGAACGCCGAGGTGATCGGCCTGACCAACTTCTCCGGCGCCGCTGACGTCCTCGCCGTGCAGCAGTCCATCAAGAAGGACAAGATGGTGGTGCTGCCGTCGAGCTACGACAGCAGCCTGCTGTCGATCCCCACCGCCGCGATTCCCGGCAGCCCGTACGACATCGAAACCATCAACGGCATCAGCTACCTGGTCGAACAGAAGAAGCTGGCCGCCGGAGACACCCTCGCGGTCATCCACTATCCGACCGGCATCGGCCAGAACGTGCTCAGCGGTGCTCGTGCCGCCGGCAAGCACTTCGGCGTCAAGGTCGTCGAGCAGGAGGTGGCCCCGTCGGCCACCGACGTCACCGCGCAGGTCAACGCCGCCCGGGCGGCCGGCGCGAAGGTCATCGTGATGGGCACCGCCGGTAACCAGACTGTCGCCGCCGCCTCGGTCGTCCAGGCTACCGGGTACGACGCCACCATCCTCGCGACCAACCTGATCTCGGCCGCCGCGCTGGCGACTCCCGCGAAGGATGCCCTGCTCAACAAGGTCGTCCTCACCTCGAACACGCTGCCACTGTCGTCGGACAATCCTGCCGCCAAGGCCTTCGGCGAGGCGTGGAAGGCCAAGTTCCCGGACACGCCGGTGACCGCCAGTGCCGGCGCCGGGTACGTCTTCGCCCAGGTCTTCAACGCCATCCTCGAGAAGGCGTGCGACAACAAGGACCTGACCCGCGACGGCCTGATCAGCGCCCTGCGGGGCCTGACCTCGGTCGACTCCGGTGGTCTGCAGGTCGACCTGGACTTCAGCAAGGCGGGGCAGCCCGCCTCACGGTCCACCAACATCCTCAAGCCGGACGCTGACGCGTTCGACGGAGTCAAGCTGGTGCAGGCCGGATACTCCGCCGACTTCGCCAAGCAGTACCAGCCGGGATCCTGAGCGACCCGGTGCCGAGAGAGCGTGCCTGACATGGTGCTAGTCGTCGAGAACCTCACTGTCCGATACGGATCCGCGCAGGTCATCAACGGCGTCGGCCTGCGAGTCGAGCGGGGCGAGATCGTGGCCCTGCTCGGCAACAACGGGGTGGGCAAGACCACGCTGCTGCGCGCTCTCTCGGCCACGCTGAACCTGCACGGCGGGAAGACGGTGACCGGCACCGCGCACAACGGTAGCTGTGACCTGCTGCGCGCCGACGCCGTCGCCGTGGTGCGTTCCGGTCTCGCCCACGTCCCCGAGGGGCGCCGGATCATCGCGAGCCTCAGCGTCGAGGACAACCTGATGGCCGGCGCGCTGGCGGTGCGCGGTGCGGCGAAGATCGCGGCCCGGCGCGCCACCGTCTACGACCTCTTCCCCGTCCTGGCGGACCGCGCCGGCGGCCGAGCCGGTCTGCTCTCCGGCGGCGAGCAGCAGATGCTCGCCATCGGCCGGGCGCTGATGAGCCATCCCTCGGTGCTGCTGCTCGACGAGCCCTCGCTGGGCCTGGCGCCGTTGGTGGCCCGTCAGATCGCGGCCACCATCCGCCGGATCAGCGACGAGGGCATGGCCGTGCTGCTGGTCGAACAGAACACCCGGATCGCGTTGGGCGTCGCGGACCGGGTCACGGTGCTGGGCGGGGGCCGGGTGGTCGCGCAGGGCCGGCCGGAGGACTTCGCCGACAGCCGGGTGCTGGCCGAGTTGAGCCTCGGCGGCCGAGCCAGGGAGATGTCATGACCGACCTTCGGCAGCCCCTCGCACCGCGCCAGCAGACTCCGGCGGCGGGCGGGCCACCAGAACTCGAATTGTCCGGCGTCAGCGTTTGCTTCGGCGGGGTCAACGCCGTCAGCCAGGTCTCGTTCTCGGTCACCCGGGGATCGATCCACGCGCTGATCGGCCCCAACGGGGCGGGCAAGTCGAGCTGCTTCAACGCGATCACCGGCGTGTACCGGCTGGCCGAGGGGCGCGTCGCACACCGGGGCGAGCGCATCGACCAGCTACGGGCCGCGCGCATCGCCCGGCGGGGGATCGCGCGTACCTTCCAGAATCTGGTGCTGCCGGAGAGCCTGACGGTCGCCGAGTGCATGCGGGTGGCCCGCCACCACCGCACCCACGCCGGCTTCCTGGCCACCGGACTGGGCCTGCCCCGGGCCCGTCGCGAAGAGCGGTCCGACCGGGCCGTCATCGAACGGTCCGCCGAGTTGGCCGGCGTCGCCGACATCCTCGACGAACGGGTCGGGCCGCTGCCGTACGGGGTCCGCAAGCGCGTCGAGTTCGCCCGCGCCCTGTGCGCCGAGCCGTCGGTGCTGATGCTCGACGAACCGGTGGCCGGCATCAACGACACCGAATCCGCACAGATGGCGCACGCCGTGCGGCGCGCCCGGGACGAGGCCGGCCTCACCGTGCTGCTGGTCGAACATGACATGAACTTCGTGATGACCCTGGCCGACCGGATCACCGTCCTGCAGTCAGGCCAGGTGATCGCCGACGCGGCACCCGAAGAGGTGCGCGCGGACCCCGCCGTGATCGCGGCGTACCTCGGAGACGACGTGGAAGAAGCAGCTCGTGACTAGACTCCTGGAAGCCGTGCTGAACGGCGTCTCGCTCGGATCGCTCTACTCGCTCATCGCCCTCGGGTTCGTCATCATCTTCCGGGCAACCGGGGTGATGAACTTCGCACACAGCTCCTTCCTGCTCGCCGGGGCGTACGTCACCGCGGCGGTGAGCGCGAAGAGCGGATTCCTCGTCGGGTTGCTCGCCGGGGTGGTGACCGCCGCGGCGATCGGCGCCTTCACCCAGCTGGTGATCCTGCGGTTCTCCAAGGACAAGAGCCACCTCGGGCTGTCGGTGCTGAGCCTCGGCGTGAACATCCTCGCCGTCACCGAGATCACCCGCCGCATCGGCGACAACACCCTCCCGCTGCACGATCCGTGGCAAGCCTCGGTGTGGCGGTTCGCCGGCATCACCGTACCGGTCTCGCGGGTTGCGGCGCTCGCGGTGGCGGCTGCCCTGCTGGCCGGATTCCTCCTGCTGTTCCGGTTCACCCGGTGGGGGCTGGCGCTCCGCGTCAGCGCCGCCGATCGGGAGGTCGCGGCACTGGTCGGCGTACCGATGGGCCGGGTTTCCTGGACCAGTTGGGCGATCGGCGGCGCGATGGCCGCGCTCGCCGGGATGTTCCTCGCCGCCTTCCCCGCACCCGGGGTGGAGCCGTCGCTGACCAACAGCGCCATGCGCGCCTTCCCAGCGGCCGTACTCGGTGGTCTCGACTCGATTCCCGGCGCGCTCGTCGGTGGCCTGGCCATCGGGATCGCCGAGTCCCTGACCGCCACCTACGAAGGCCACCTGGGCGGCTTCGGCAGCGGAGCCTCCGGACTGGTCGCCTACGTGGTGCTCTTCGCGGTGCTGCTGCTGCGGCCCGACGGGCTGTTCGGTACGAAGGTGGTGTCCCGTGTCTGAGCCGACTCGCCGACGTCTGCCCGGTCGCGGTCAGGTCCTCACCCTCGGGCTGCTGGCCGTCGCGGTGGCGACCCCCTTCTACGTCGGGCCGTTCTGGCTCCAGGTCGGCCTCACCGCCATGGCCTACGCGGTCGCCGCCATCGGCCTCGCCATCCAGGTCGGGATCGCCGGCCAGCTGTCCCTGGCCCATGCGGTGTTCATGGGCAGCGGCGCCTACCTGTACGCGTTCCTCGCCGGGACCAGCACCGGGCAGGTCACCGGGCTGGGCTGGCCCACCTGGCTGGCCGCGCCTGGCGCGATCCTGCTGACCGCGCTGCTCGGCGCGGTGTGCAGCCCGATCTCGGCGCGGCTGCGCGGGCTGTACCTCGGCGTCGCGTCGCTCGGACTGGTGTTCATCGCCAATCACGTCATGCAGCGCTTCAGCGCGTTGACCGGCGGTCCGGGCGGCCGCGAGGTGCCAGCGCTGCGGCTCGGCCCCCTCGACTTCTCCGACGACACCACCTGGGTGATCGCCAACGTGCCGTTCCAGCAGGCCGAGAAGCTGTGGATGCTCGGCCTGGCCGTGCTGGCCGGCGCCTACCTCATCGCCCGCCGGATGGCGGCCGGGCGGGGCGGCCTCGCCCTGCACATGATGCGCGACAACGAGATCGCCGCCGCGGCGATGGGCATCAGCGTCTGGCGTCACAAGGCCGCGGCCTTCGTCATCGCCGCCGTCTACGGGGCGACCGGGGGAGTCCTGCTGGCCCTGCTGACCGGGTGGGTGGTGCCCGAATCGTTCGGCTTCGACGCGTCGGTGAACCTGCTCATCATGGTCGTCATCGGCGGGCTGGGCAGCATCCGGGGCGCCATCCCCGGCGCCATCTTCGTGTCCGCCCTACCGCTGCTGATCGCCCGACAGGCCCAGTCGATCCCCCTGATCAGCGGCACCGGGGACAGCATCCTCGGGCCGGGGACCCTGTCCACGTTCCTGTACGCGGGGCTGTTCATCGTGACCATCATGTTCGCCTCCGGCGGTCTGGACCGACTCGTCGCGCTCGCCGTCGGCGGGCCACGCCCACAGCGGCGAATCGCAGGTGGCCTGCCCGGAAGGTACGCCCAGGAAGGATGAGACCAGCATGACAACGCCCGTCGTTTCCGAGTTGGATCCCGTGACCGAGGGGATCGCCAGCCGGTTCATCACCGCGGTCGAGCAGGCCGACTTCGACACGATCCTCGACGAGATCTACGCCCCCGACGCCGTCATCTGGCACAACAACGACAACGTCTGCATCGGCCCGACCGACAACATCCGGGTGCTGACCTGGCTGCACAGCGTCGTGACGGACCTGCGGTACGAGGACGTCCGCCGCCTGCCCACGCCGAAGGGGTACGTGCAGCAGCACACCCTGCGCGCGGTCACCCCGGCCGGTGACCCGATCGAGGTGCACGCGTGCTTCGTGGTGACCATCGAGAACGGGCGGATCGTCCGGCTCGACGAATACCTGGACAAGGCGGCCAGTCGCCCGCTCGACCCGTACCGGCCGACGGCATGAGCGGCCGTTTCGCGGGGAGGTCCGTGATCGTGACCGGCAGCGGTTCCGGTATCGGTCGGGCCACCGCCGTACGCTTCGCGGCCGAGGGCGCCTCGGTTCTGGTGGCCGACATCGACCTCGACGCCGCGCGGCAGACCGTGCACGAGATCGACGCCAGCGGCGGCATCGGGATCGCGCTGCGGGTCGACGTCTCACAGCCCGCCGACGTGTCCGCGATGGTCCAGGCCGCCGTCTCGGCGTTCGGTCGCCTCGACGTCCTGCACAACAACGCGTACTGGGGGCCGATCAACACCCCAGTGGTCGACATCAGCTTCGAGGACTGGCAGCGCACCGTCGACGTCACCCTCGGGGGAGTCTTTCTCGGCTGTCGGTACGCCATCCCCGCGATGATCGAGGGCGGCGGCGGGGCGATCGTCAACACCGCGTCGTCGGCCGCGCTGATGGGCTCTCCGCAGTACGCCGCCTACTGCGCGGCGAAGGGCGGCGTGGTCAGCCTGACCCGCTCCGTCGCGTTCGACTACGGCAAGAAGGGCATCCGCGCCAACGCGGTCGCCCCAGGGCTGATCGAGACCCCGGCGACCGTTCCGGTGCTGGCCAACCCGGAGCGCCGGGCCTTCATCGAGTCGTCGCTGCTCGTCAACCGGTTCGGTCAGCCCAGCGACGTGGCCGCCATGGTCACGTTCCTCGCAAGTGACGAGGCGTCCTACATCAACGGCCAGGTGTACGCCGTCGACGGTGGCCGAACGATCGTCTGACCGCGATGGTCGGCACTGAGGGAGGAAGCATGCTGTCGTTCGAGGGACAGGTCGCGGTCATCACTGGGGCCGGCCGAGGGCTCGGCGCGACCTACGCGCGGGAGTTGGCGCGCCGGGGGGCGCGGGTCGTCGTCAACGACAACGGGACGTCCGTTTCGGGCAACGACCGTTCCCCCGTACCCGCCGAGGAGGTGGCCGGTGAGATCAACGAGGCCGGCGGCGTTGCGATCGCGAACACCGACAGCGTCGCCGACGCGGCCGGCGGGCGCGCCGTGATCGACGCGGCGATCGAGGCGTTCGGCCGGATCGACATCCTGATCCACAACGCCGGTATCGGGCGCGCCAAGTGGTTCGCCGAGGTGTCCCTGGCGGACCTCGAGTCGGTGCTCGCCGTCCACCTGATCGGTGCGTTCCACCTGATCACTCCGGCGTGGGAGCGGTTCGTGGCCCAAGGGTCGGGCTCCGTCATCACCACCACCTCCGCGGTGGGCGTGTTCGGGCAGCGCCGGTCGTCGGTGTACGCGGCGGCGAAGATGGGCGTCATCGGGCTCACCCGAACCCTTGCCCACGAGGGGGCGGCGCACAACATCCGGGTCAACGCGATCGCGCCCGTCGCGGCCTCCCGGATGGCGCGCGACGTATACCAGCACCTGACGCCGATGGTGCCACCGGAGCGGGTCGCCGCCGCGGTCGTCGCTCTGGCACACCCCGACTGCGCGGTGTCCGGCGAGGTCATCTCGGCCGGCGGTGGACGGATCAGCCGGTTGGTGTTCGGCGCGAACCAGGGCTACTTCTCGCCGGGGCTGACCGCCGAGGAGGCTGCGGTCGAGCTGCCGCGCGTCTGCGGTGATTCAGAGCTCATCGCCGTCCCCGGGTGCGCCATGGACGAGGTGGACCTGATCCGCCGCGAGTACCCGGAGCTTGCCGACCGGCCGATGCTGCCTCGATAGGACCGGTACCAGCGACCGCCCACCCGATCCACCGAGAAGACGGCCCCGCCGGACGGCCAGGGGCACCGCAGGGAGCAAAGTGAAAACCAACGAGTTGAACATTCCGGGCTACACGGTCGGCACCTGGTCCATCAACGCCGCCCACTCCTACGTCGGCTTCGTCGTCCGCCACCTCATGGTGAGCAAGGTGCGCGGCCGCTTCACCCAGGTCAGCGGAGAGATCCTCACGGCGGAAGACCCGAGGTTGTCGTCGGTGAGCGCGTCGATCGACCTCGCCTCGATCGACACCGGCAACGAAGCACGCGACGAGCACGTGCGCTCGGCGGACTTCCTCGACGTGGCGAACCACCCCGTCATGAGCTTCGTCTCCACCGCCGTACGTGAGGTCGACGGCGAGTTCTTTCTCGACGGTGCCCTGACGATCCGTGGTGTCACCAGGCCCGTCACCCTCACGGTCGATGTCCCGGCCTTCGTGACCACCGACCAGGGCGCCAGGAAAGCCGGCTTCTCCGCCACGGCGGAGATCAACCGTTCGGACTTCGGCGTCAGCTACAACGGGCCCGTTCCGGGCGGCGGGATGGCCATCAGCGAGAAGGTCCAGATCGAGTTGGAGATCCAGGCGGACCTGCGGTCCTGATGATCAGTGGCCGGGCCAGCGGGGTGCCCGCCTCTCGGCGAAGGCGGCGATGCCCTCCCGACGGTCGCCGGAGAACGCCGTGGCGTGCCACGCCGAGTCCTCGACCTCAAGCCCGGCGGCGACCGGCAGGTCGGCACCGTAGGTCAGTGCCCGCTTGGCGTTGCGCACTCCGACCGGCGAGTTGGCGGCGATCTCATCGGCCAGTTGGTGTGCGCCGGGCAGGGCCTGTCCGGCCGGCACCCGCCGGTCGACCAGCCCGAGGCGTTCGGCCTCGTCGATGCGTACCTGGCGACCGGTGAAGATGAGGTCGCTCGCGCGGGCCAGGCCGACCCGGCGACTGAGGAGTTGGGTGCCACCGCCGCCGGGGACGAGGCCGACCCGTACCTCGGGCAGGCCGAGAACGGCTGTCTCGTCAGCGACGATCAGGTCGCAGGACAGGGCCAACTCGAACCCGCCACCCAGGGCGTACCCGTGCACGGCGGCCACGACCGGCATCGGTAGCGCGCGCACCCCGCCGAACGCGGCGCGAAAGACCTGCCGTTGCCGCAGGAGGTCGGCGTCGCCGAACCCGCTGCGCTCCTTCAGGTCCGCGCCGACACAGAACGCCTTCGGGCTCGAGGAAGCCACCACGACGGCTCGGACGCTGGGGTCCTCCGCCAATTCGGCACAGGCGGATGCGATCTGCTCGGCCATGACGGTGTTGAGCGCGTTGCGCGCCGCCGGCCGATCGAGCATCAGCTCGGCCACCTGACCCGCGCGACGTACCACCACGGTTGTGCCGTCAGCCATCACTCGCGCCTTTCGCCTGATCGCCCCTGCCACCGTAACCGTGGCGTCGCCGGGGACGACACTGAGGACTCTGCCAGGAACGCCGGCGGCGGTGAACAGGCGGGCGACCACCAACGGTCCTGAACCGATGGAGGCCGGCTGCGGCATGTCCGTGCCCGGCCTCCGTCGGACCGATACCGTGATGGCGTGAGCAGCCAGGAATTCCAGGACACTGGCGTGGTGAAAACCTGGAACACCGAAGAGGGATGGGGAATCGTTGTCCCCGATCACGGCGACCTGACCATCTGGGTGCACTACAAGCACATTGTCGCCAAGCCGAACGCGTACAGAAGTCTCACCCCCGGGCAGCGAGTGCACTGCCATTATGAGATTCCAGGCCAAGACGGCTACCCAGCCCGGGCAGTCGAAGTCACGAAGCTGTCGTAGCTGTGTCAACCGGACTTTGCCCGCGGGCGTCTTCTCACATCCATGTCCCAAGCGACGTCGACGGCCACACTCCCGGCCCGGCCCAGGTAGTCCGTCGGCAACCTCGACCTGGGCTTCCTCTGCTTCTGACAGGAGGCAGGACGAACGGCATCCGCACCGTGCGGGCCATCGTGCCGGCGGCGGCCTCTGCAGATGGGTCCGTTCACTCCGCCACTGGCGGCGCGGGTGCCCCGGCGCGGTAACCTCGCCCGGTGGATGATCAGCCGTGCCATTGCCTGTTGTGCCAGAGCCCGCCCGACGAGGCGTCATGGGACCAGCGTGATCACCGCATCGCGGACAATATCCGTCAATATGGGTGGAACGTAACGGGCGTGGCCGATGACGAGCGGACGCCGGGCTGGGCGTATTCGACCGGGCTGTGGCACACGCTGCGCAGCCCGGAGGTCTGCATCTTCGGGTTGCCGACCAACACAGCGATGACGATCGTGAACGTCGTAGCCGGGCAAATCCGGCAAGGCGCCGTGCCGAAGCCCGACGAACGGCGCGCCGACGTGCTCACCAACCACGACGTGGCGATCCGTCCGGTGCACCCGCGCTGGTATCGCAGCTTCTTCGGCGCCGCCGTCGACTTCTATCAAGCCCCGCCGCTGCCGATCGTTCAGGTGTTTTGGCCGGACAAGCAGGGCCGGTTCCCGTGGGAACAGGACGCCGAGGCCAGTTGCCGGGCCAGGCAACCGCTGCTGTGGATGTCCCCGGCGGAGCATCCACAGGGCGTGTGGACTGAGTTCGATCCGTACGAAGGCTGGCCCTTTGGAACCAGCCTGCCGTACGTCTCGGTGCGCACTACTTCAGCGGTGGTGGAGGGAAAGGCAAAAATCACCACTGTCATGCGAAGCCACGACGGTAGCTGGCGATTTCTCGACGACAGCGGCGACGGGGACACAACCGCAGTGACAAACCTGCGGCACATCGTCAACACACACCCGGAAGTGGTGGCCGTTGCCGACCTGAAGGAAGGCCAGCGGGCCGACCGTGCCTCGGACGGAGGCTGGGTCCGCTCGGCATTGCCTGGCTGAGGCCGCTGTGCGCCAACGACCAGGCGGCGACGCCGAGCCCAGAGCGCTATGGCCTCTAGTGCGGTGTCCACTAACGTTCGCCGGGTTGGCCGCCGCGGAAAATGTCGTACGGGTGGTGTTGGGTGTGGTTCGTGCCTCGTCGTCGGGATCCTGCCGCTGTTCGGGTTGTGTATCGCACGGCGCGTGTCGGGTTGCGGGTGACGG
>NZ_JBEYER010000094.1:0-27164 GCF_040634005.1 Micromonospora sp. NPDC007271 | reverse complement strand
ATTCCGTTTCCTCCCCGGCCTGAAGGCCGGAGTATCCACGGAAGGAATCTGATGAACTGATGACCACGAGCTGGACTCGGTGGTGGTAGGGGTCGTACTGGCTGGTGGTCCATGCAGTGAGGGGCCAGACCGCCCACAGAGCCAGCAGCAGTAACAGTGCTTTGGTCAGGCCGGTGGCGACGACGCTCGGGATGCGCCGGTCGGGGCCGGTGAGGACGTCGGCGGACCGGATCGATATCCGGGTGAACGCAAAGACGAACACCACGTCGAAGAACAACTCCAGGAAGGTCGCCTGCTGCGGGCTTCCGGGTTTACGCAGCAGGTCGACCCAGCCAGCCGCCATCATCGCCAACCCCGCTTCGCCGACCAGTCACGCAGTCACAGTGCCACGCCGCCCTGCCGGGCGCGCCCAATCGCGGCGATCCCACCAGCAGAACGTGAACTGTGCTGTCACCAAGAAGATCCACGCGAAGGCGAGCGCTACCAGCCCGACCAGCAACGCGGAAGGTACCGGCATGACGGCCTCACCGCCGCACTGGCCGACCTGCCCACCACACCGGTCACAGCGCTGCGCGCCAGGTTCCTCGCCTGGGTCCCCCGCGGCCACGCGCCTACCCGCACGGCGTGACCAGCCGACGCGCCCCACAGGTGAAAGCCGCAACTGTCTCGCCTCTGCCTGGCTGGACCGGGCAGAGGGGGTGACGCCGTGACGCCGCGCCCGCCGCGCGACGGCGGCACGGCGCCTGTCCGGCATCCCCCGGGTTCACGCGCCGGGCACGCGCCCACCAGCCGGCGAAGGTAGCCCGAGGGCTATCGCTCCGCGGGGCAGGGACAGGTCGAACAACTCCGCCGTCACGCCGTGCTCGCCGACGTCCGCACCGATCACGCACGCCCCGACGCGCACCGGACGGAGCCGGGCGACCGGCCGCCCCCGGATGAGGCAACGATCCGTGCTCCTCGACAAGTCCGTCACAAACCCGCGTGCGGTCCCACCCGCTGTCCCGCCTCCGCAGCAGCCGCCCATGCCCTACGAATCCCCAGCCCAGGGGCCATTGACCAACTGTGCGCTCGTCCCGCACCGGCCGTCCTGGCCAGCCGACGTCCGGATAGAACTTTCACCGCTCCTCAAGAGATGCTCAAGTCCGGATCACGCGACCGCTCAACTGACAATTGATGTGCATACGCTCACCTCCATCCAGCCGAGGCAACGCCGATGCGGGAAAGAATCGGCTTGGTGCGTTCATCAAACAGTTGACCGCCTCCAACCGGGCCGGAAGCCTCTCGACCGAGCAGGCGCGACCGGGCTTCGCATACGCAGCGCGCGTGATCCGCGACGCTGAGCAACAGGCCGGTTAGTGACACCTAGCCAAACGTCCGTGAATGAAGGGAAGGACATGACTCACTCTCGAAGAGCCCTGGGCTGCGTCCTGCTGACATGTCTGCTGGTGGGCACAAGCCCTGGCTCGACGGCAATCGCCGATGCGGGCAGCACATATCAGTCGCTCGGCATCCAGTCCACCGTCTCCCTGCCGTCGCCGGCTCAAGGCAACCCGCCGCCGTGGTCGGGCAAGGCGTTCCGCCAGGGCGTCGTGGCGGTGGCCAACCCCTACGCCGCCGAAGCCGGCGCGCAGATCCTCGAAGACGGTGGCAACGCGGTAGACGCCGCAGTGGCTATCGCCTACGCGCTCAACGTCGTGGAGCCGCAATCGGCCGGCATCGGCGGCGGCGGCTTCATGATGATCCACCTGGCGGAAACCGGCGAGACGGTTGCCATCGACTCCCGCGAGCGCGCTCCGGCCGGCGCAAAACCCGACATGTTCGTGGGCGTGCCGAACCCTTCGCTGCAGGGCGTGGCCGTCGGCGTGCCGGGGATGGTGCGCGGCACCGACATGGCGCTGAAGCGCTACGGCAACCTGCCGCTGGCGCGTACGCTGCAGCCGGCCATCAAGCTGGCCGACGCCGGCTTCGCCGCGACGCCGCGCTATTCGGAAGCCAGTTGCAGCAGCCGCGCACGAAACTCGCCGGAGGCCGAAGCGTACTTCTGCCCAGGCGGCGCACCCCCGGCGGTCGGCTCGCTGGTGCAGAACAAGCCCCTTGCCGAAACCTTCCGCCTGATCGCCAGCAACGGTGCCGACTGCTTCTACGTGTACATGCCGGAGAAGGGCTGCGACATCGCCAAGGGCATCGTCGAGGGCCAGAAGTTCAACCGCCCGCAGGCGCCGAACGGCAAGGGTGGCAGCATGACCTTCGCCGACCTGGAGAACTACCAGGCGACGCTGCGCACACCCGTCGAGAACACGTATCGCGGGTACAAGATCAGGGCGATGTCGTCACCGTCCTCAGGCGGCCTGACCGTGACCCAGATGCTGAAGATGCTCGAGCGCCTTCCGATCGGGGATGAGAGCCAGGGCTTCGGCTTCGGTTCCCCGAAGACGGTGAACGTGATGGTGGATGCGATGCGGCTCGCGTTCGCGGACCGCTCGGTCTGGATGGGCGACAGCGACTTCGTGCCCGAGCCGAGTCGGGGGCTGCTGCACCCGGACTACGTCGCGCTCCGCGGGGCCGCGATCGTGCCCGGCGCGCGGATCACGCCGAACCCGTCGCCGGGAGACCCCCGCCCGTTCGAGGATCCGAACGCCGAGGCGGGCGTGCTGATCCCGACGGCCGAACCGGTCACCGGGCCGGGCGAGACGACCACGCACTTCTCGGTGATCGACAAGTGGGGCAACCTGGTGTCCTACACCAACACGATCGAGTCGGGGCACGGCATCGGCGTGTTCGCCGGCTACCGGGGCACCGATGCCTCGTACCGCAACTTCGGCTTCCTGCTCAATAACGAGCTGACCGACTTCAACCTGACGCCGACCGTCAACCCCTACACTGGCGGGCCCGGCTTCAACGATGTGCAGCCGGGCAAGCGGCCGCGCAGCAGCATGACGCCGACCCTGATCCTCACGCCCGACGGCAAGCCACTGGTCGCCTTTGGCTCGCCCGGGGGCTCCACGATCATCAACTCGGTGTTTAACGTGGCGCTCAATCTCATCGACCACAAGATGACGATCCAGGACGCGATCGACGCGCCTCGCGTGTCGGTGACCAGCGCGGCAAGTTCGGTCTCGCTCGAGAACGGATTCCCGCAGGGCACCGTTGACGGTTTGCGTGGGCTCGGCTACACGGTCAGCACCGGCGCCGACATCGGTTCGGTGCAGGCAGTAGTGGTCGATCCGAAGACCGGCAAGCAGTACGGCGGCGCCGACTCCCGCCGCGAAGGCACAGTGATCGGCTTGCCAAGGCCGCGGTCGTCCTGAACAAGGTCCGACGCGGAGCCCCGGTATGAAGTGGTCTTTTCGGCAGATCAACTTCAGAAAGGGGCTCCGCGTCGGGCGGGCGAAACGGCTCGAGGTGCTGGTATCAAGGACGCCACGACGGGACACCCGCACGCGTCGGTCCGAAGCCCAAGCAGGTCGTCGGGGACCATGCGCTGGGCGACGCGCCACCCCAGGTTGTCACCGAGTCCACCAGACGCCATGACGATCCGCTCGGTCGTGGACCAGCTTGAAGCCACCGCCGTCGTCACCCCCACCGCGGTCAAGGCCAGCAGCGGGGACCGGTCGAAGACCAGGTCCTGCGTGGTTACCTCATCGCCTGCCGGTCGGCTGCACGATGTCCGGGCCGCCGGTGTGCGGCGTCGGGACGTACCCGGGGTACGGCTGCCGATGCGGGCAGACCCACGACCGTGACGTCAACGCGGCCCGCAACCTTCTGGCCGCCGGACTGGCGGTGACAGCCTGCGGAGACGGTGTAAGACCTCAACGAGAGTCCTCTCGCACGAGGCAGTCGTCGGCGAAACAGGAAAACCCGAGGGCGACCAAGGGAATCCCCGTCCTTTAGGGCGGGGAGGATGTCAACCTGGCGATCTCACTACGAGGCGAACCCGACAGACGACGCCACGAGCTACGCATGCTGACCACGTTCACCCTGACCGGCGCCCTATGGATCGCCGGCGCCGTACTGGCACTCAGATGGCGGCTACCGCTGTGGCTGCTCGCACTGGCCACCGAATGGATGGCCGCACGATTGCTTCCCCGTTCCCGGTCTCGGCCGCTCCCCAGCAGCGAAACACTGACCTCCCCCAACTGCGCCAGGCACCCAGGATGCGGACCGGGCGGGGGATGGACATCGCCTACGACCGGGGGCGGGCAGCCCGCGAGCCCTGCGGCGGCTCGTGCTGGGGGACGCGGACGGACTGGGGCCGGGGCAGTTGCCCGGAGGCGCGTGGGCTGATCCGCGCAGACCACCAGCCTCAAGGCGTGCAGGCCGTCGCGCGACTGGGTGCGATCTTTGCTGACGAAATTTCGGACGGCGATGTCGAGAACCGGTGACCGGCTCCGTCCCCGCGGTGAACGTGACCAGAATGGGTCGCACCCGCACGGAGGAGAACCACGATGGCGAAGTACCTGCTGCTCAAGCACTACCGCGGCGCTCCGGCTCCGGTCAACGACGTACCCATGGACCAGTGGACGCCGGAGGAGATCTCGGCGCACGTGCAGTACATGAACGACTTCGCGGCCCGGCTCGAAGGGACCGGCGAGTTCGTCGACGGCCAGGCGCTCGCCGCCGAGGGGACGTTCGTCCGGTACGACGGCGAGGGGCGCCCGCCGATCATCGACGGCCCGTTCGCCGAGACCAAGGACCTCATCGCCGGCTGGATGGTGATCGACGTCGACAGCTACGAGCGCGCCATCGAGCTGGCCGGGGAACTGTCGGCCGCCCCTGGGGCGGGCGGCAAGCCGATCCACGAGTGGCTCGAGGTCCGCCCGTTCCTGACCGCGCACCCCACCACCACGGAGTGCACTTTCAAATGAACGAGGCCCTGCTCCGGAGCCTCACGCCGAGCGTGCTCGGAATCCTCGTCCGCCGCGGAGCCGACTTCGCGGCGGCCGAGGACGCCGTTCAGGACGCGCTGGTCGAGGCGGTCCGCGTCTGGCCGGCCGACCCGCCGCGGGACCCGAAAGGCTGGCTGGTCACCGTGGCCTGGCGCAAGTTCCTCGACGCGACCCGGGCGGACGCCGCCCGCCGCCGCCGTGAGGACCTCATCGACGAGGAGCGGGCCCCCGGGCCCGCACCCGCGGTGGACGACACGCTCCAGCTCTACTTCCTGTGCGCCCACCCGTCGCTGACGCCGTCATCCGCGGTCGCGCTCACGCTGCGCGCCGTCGGCGGGCTGACCACCCGCCAGATCGCCCAGGCCTACCTCGTGCCCGAGGCGACCATGGCCCAACGCATCAGCCGGGCCAAGCGCACGGTCTCCGGCGTGCGGTTCGACCAACCCGGCGACGTCGCCACCGTGCTGCGCGTCCTCTACCTGGTTTTCAACGAGGGCTACTCCGGCGACGTCGACCTCGCCGCCGAGGCCATCCGCCTCACCCGGCAGCTCGCAGCCGCGATCGACCATCCCGAGGTGGCGGGGCTGCTCGCCCTCATGCTGCTCCATCACGCCCGGCGCGCCACCCGGACCGCGCCCGACGGCAGCCTGGTGCCGCTCGCCGAGCAGGACCGCGGCCGATGGGACACCAAGTCGATCGCCGAGGGCGTCGAGATCCTGCAGGCAGCCCTCGCCCGCGACCGACTGGGCGAGTTCCAGGCCCAGGCCGCCATCGCGGCACTCCACGCCGACGCGCCCACCGCCGACAAGACCGACTGGGTACAGATCGTCGAGTGGTACGACGAGCTCGCGCGCCTGACCGACAGCCCGGTCGTCCGGCTCAACCGCGCGGTGGCCGTCGGCGAGGCCGACGGACCGCGCGCCGGGCTGGCGGCGCTCGCGGCGCTGGATGACTCACTGCCCCGCTACGCGGCGGTGGCGGCGTACCTCCACGAACGCGACGGCGACCTGGCCACAGCGGCACGGCTGTACGTCGAGGCAGCCCAAAAGGCCCCCAACCTCGCCGAGCGTGACCACCTGACGCGCCAGGCCGCCCGGCTCAACGCCCGCCGGTGTCGCTGACGGGTCGATGCCGGAAGTGTGGACCTTTCTCCAACGCGTTCACCGGCACCGGTGGCGGGTCGGACGGCACGTGTGAGACCCGGATCCGGTACTGACCGGCAGGGATCTCAACTCGATGCTCAGGCCCGGGAGGTTCCATGCAGCCGAAGACATGGACCACGCCACTTGGCACCGTCAGGTCCGCCTCCACGATGTGCTCGGCTTCAACCAGGGCCGGCTCTCCGCCGTGTACGCATAGCGTCGTCTCGACGTGGTCGCTGCGGGCCGTGCCGATCGCGATCGAACACGGGCCGTCCAGGCCAATGCAGTAGACAGCAACCGACTCCTCCGACCACGCTTCGGGCCAGTCGTAGCCCTCGTCTGCCTCGGCCGCCATCTGCCCGTCGACATCTTGGATTTAGAACTGGCTGTGGTCGGCGAACACCAGGGCGTGGCGCACCTTGTCCATCGCCGCAGACTACTGGCGCGCCGCGGATGCCTTCGCCACCATGTGGCCAGGGTCCAGCTCACGCCGTCCGTGGGCTACGGAGTGTTCCGGCTCGCTCCGCGCTGGGTTTGCTCTTCCGCCTGTTCGAGCCAGCCCCGGTACCAGCGAGTGAAGCCGGTAGGGCTTCCGTCGGACTCGTGCAGAGGCCGGAACCCGCCGTCGCCGGCGGTGTCGTCTGCCCACATCTGGCCGCGAGCGGGTCCACTGATGACGAGGGCGTTGCGGTAAGCGCAGCCGAGGTGACAGAGATAGAGCAGTCCGATGGAGTGCCCGGGTGAGAAGACGACGGCTTCGTGCTGCTGCCAGTATGCGTCTTCCGCCTCGTTGAACTCGGCTTCGGAGTCGAAGTCCTCCTCGGTGGGCGGATCTGGCAGAGCGTCTGCGGGGTTGAAGGCATCGGTGTGCGGAAACGGTCGGCTCAACGTGTCCAGGTCGGTGAGATCGGCGCCGTCGCCTTCCCACCGCCAGCGGCCGTCTACCCGCTGAACGGGAAAGAGGCCGTACGCCGGGCCGGTGCCACCACGACTGACTTGTAGAAGAAAGGACCGGTACTCGGCAGGTAGCTCGACACCCAACTGTGATTCCAGCTCGGCCAGTTCATCCATGGTCAGAGGCGGCTCGCTTCGCCACTGATGGCGGTTGGCCCCGAAGACCGTGTCGGCATTCGGGTGTGTTGACAAGCTGGCCAGGCGGCCGGGCACATCCGACCAATCCGAGAGGGTCACGGCAACACCCTAGACGTGCGCTGGCGCCCTCTCATGCCGCGAGCCGCGCGTTACGCAGCGTGACTCGATGCCGGTTAGGTCGCCGGCCGAAACCGCCGATGTGCGGACGGGCTGGCTGGGGTCGAGTCGTGCTTCGACGGGGTTCGCCGGGCGGTCAGCGAGCTGTTGGACTCTTCTTGGCCATGGCCGCGATGGATGCCGCCATGTCTTTGACAAAGGCATCCCTGGTCGGAGCAGCAACGCGGTCCAGAGAGAGGTAGGGGTTGAGATCCTCAAGTTCGACGAGTAGGAGTTCGCCGGCTCGTGTGCGACACGCGTCGACGCGCTGAATGCCGTGGCTGATGTCGTTCCAGTCGATGAACCGCTGAGCGAAAGCCAAGTCGGCATCGGCCGGTTCGTAGGGTTCGAGCAGCCACCGTTGGTCGGCATGAGGCGCGTACAACGCGTACTCGAAGGTGCGATCGACGAAGTAGAACGAGACTTCGTACTGGAAATCGACACGTGGCTGGACCAGCAGGTTGTCGTAGTTCAGGTCCTGCAGTTGCTCGCGTCGAACGAACTGCAGACCAACGGAATCAGCCCCGAACTTCGGCTTGGCCACGTACTGGGTGGCCGGTGGCAGGCGATCGACGTCCGGCAACCGGTCAACGGTGGGGATGACGGGGTAGCCGGCTCCGTACAGATCCAACAGGTACTGCTTGCCGGCCATGTCGGCCTTGCCGGTCAACTCGGTGAAAACTCGCACACCCGCCTGCCTCGCACGAGCACGAAACTCGTCGTGATGATCCTGGTAGTACAGGACGGGGCCGCTGTTGCGAACCACGACCACATCAAAGGAGTCCATAAGCTCAACCGCATCGATCGGGTGGCACAGGGCGATGTCGAAGTGCTCCCGCAGCTGGGTCGACAAGAAGATGTCCTCGTCGCAGTAGCGACGCCCGCGCGCCTCGTATGCCAGATCGGTGACGTAAAGGACGCGGGCTCTACGGGGCGGCACGGGGCGTTCTCCTGTCGGTCGGGCGTGGGTGCAGTCTCGCCGAAACCTGCGCGAAGGAGTTTAGGCAGGCCCCCTGCCGGTGCGATGCGACTCGACCTGCTGCACGCTTACGGCACTCATCTGCCGCCGCCTGGGCGCGCTGGATGGGGGAGCCTGACGGCCGTGCCGATGTCAGATGGGCTGGTGCGCTCGCTGTTTCACGACGTTGATGCCCCTGCCGTCGGCGCGTTGCTGACGGCGGTTGACGAGGTGATGAACAGCAAGGTCACGCGGCCACGCACACCCTTGCGGGTGCCAACTCCCGTTCCCCGACGCCACGTACGGCGTGGTGTCCAGGCTGCCTGGCGGCGGGGCGGCGTCAGGATGCGCGGCCGGGCTGGGCCCACCGGATCAGGCGTGCGGCGACGATCACGAGGCAGGCCAGCGCCCCGACCGCCAGCAGCAGTGTGAAGGCCGGGTTTGAGGTAGACGGTCTGCAGCCACGAGATGTCTTGGCCGCGATACGAGGAAGCCGACCACCCGGTGGAGCGCCAGCGCCAGCATCAGCGGCAGCAGATACGGGGCCATCCGGGCCAGGGCCGCCGGGCCGGCCCGGCCGCGGTCGGCCCGCTGGCGCGAACGCCGGGCCCCGCGTGCAGGCAGGACCACGACGCCGACGGCGAGCAGGAGGAGTACGAGATCGGTCACGATGAGCGGCGACGGCTGCGCCGGCATCGGCCGGCCCTCGATCAGGTCGATGAGCTGGGCGCCGAGGTTTGCCGCGGGTTCCACCGTCGGAACCGCCTGGCGAGTCGCTGGTCCAGCCAGACACGCACACCGCCCAGGTCGGAAGTCACTGCATGGCGGTGGCAGGCGGGTGATCAAAGGAAGCCGGGCAGCGAAAGACGTACAAGGCGTAGCCCCGGCCGATCGAGACGTCGGTGGGGGTGGATGAAGCGTCCGCCGGATCCTCCACCGGCCGCCAACTGCCGCCCTTGCCGTGCCACTCGCTGGAGTCGGCAGTGAGCAACAGCGTCATCGCGGTGCCGCACTCGGCGCAGTCCACCGGATGCGGATCGGTCAGCGACCAGTTCGCGAAGCCGCCCACCTTCCAGCCCGGCGCCAGCGACAGGTCGAACTGATAGCTGAGCCCGTCCGCGGCTTCGTCATCATCGTCAGTGTCCTCCTCCCAGGCGGTGATCTGCGCGTCCAGTTCCTCGGGCAGCAGCCCGCCGTACTGGTACTCGCGAATCTGTTCGGGATGTACCACGCAGGGCGTCGGTAGGTAGGAGTCGCTGACGACCGGCGGTTCGGGCGCCGCATCCAAGGGCTGGGCGACGTCGCTGCTACGCCGCCAATACAGCCGAACCCGCGGGTTGTAGCCCTCCTCCGGGTGATCCAGCGGGCACCACAACACCTGTAACAGGTCGGCACCGTCCGGGCCGACGAAGTCGGGAACGTCGCGGCGGTAGAGCTGCGCCGCGGGAACCAACGGGATCAGCTGCTTCACCAGATCGTGCGGCTCGGAGAACTCGGAGTCCGGCAGCTCTGCCCGCTCATCGTCGGTCAGCTGGTAACGGGCGCCGGTCGCAGCTGCCCGCGCCTCCGCCGCCGCGTAGATCTCCCGACGACGGCGGACGGCCGCCGGTGTTTCGAGCCGGAAGATGTAGTGAGCATCGCCGTCGCCGCACACCGGCCACGCCTCATCGGCCGGCCAGAGCAGAGGGCCCCCGACCGAGCTTTCGGCGGTCGTCGGCCTACCGGGCCGGGGATGCAGTCTCGTCGCTGTTGTCGAATGCTCGTTCAGCTCTGGGAAAAGTTCCGTAATGTCAACCGGCCGCGGCGGCGTGGTGCGAGTCATGGCCGAGGATCTTAGGAACCGGGTACGACGAAGACCACGCAGTCAGCTCGACAGGGCATCCGCATCCAGCCGATGAGCGGAGATCCGGTCTTCCAGGGCAGGAGCGTCTACAAGGGTGAGGCCGGCTGCGTGGCGCGTTGTCAATCTGCGGGTGCCGGCTCGGTGGGCCGCGGCGTGAAGAAGCGGATGATGTCCTCGGCTGCGGTGGGGGACAGCATCATTGCCTGGACTCGTGCGGACATTTCGGCGATCGGGTGGGTTCTGGTGAACATCGCCTCCTCGTACGTCTGGATCGCCGAGTCGGGGCCGGCGGGGTTGGCGGCGAGTTCGGCGGCGAGTTCGGCGGCGTCGAGCATGGCCTGGTTGGCGCCCTCGCCGACCGGCGGCATGAGGTGCGCGGCGTCACCGATGAGGGTGATGCCCGGCTGGTGGGCCCAGCGTGTACCGGTGGGCATCGCCTCGATCCTGCGCGGGGTCGGCGGGCTGTCGCCGGCTTCGATGAGGGCGGTGAGGCTGGGGTTCCAGCCATCGAACGTGTCCAGCAGAGCGCGCTTGCTGCGGTAGGTGTCCAGGTGGCGGCCGTCCGCGGGTAGGGAGATGCCGACTCGGATGCTGCCGTCGCCTTGGCGTTGCGCTGCCAGGATCTGGTTCACGCCGATGCACCAGAGGTTTCCGGGGCCGACCAGCTCGGCGAGATCCGGGTGGCGCCGGTCGGCGTCGCTGATGTTGAGCTCTACCAGGGTGGCCACGGAGGACAGTGTCGCGTCGGTCAGCAGCGACCGGACGACCGAGCGTGCGCCGTCCGCGCCGATGAGGACGTCGCAGTCGGCGCTGTGGCCGCCATCGAACATGAGCCTGAGGCCTCCGTCGGGTCGTGGCGTCGCCGCGACGAGCCGGTGCTGCCAGGCCACCGCGTCGCCGGGGAGCGAATCGAGCAGAAGATCACGCAGTGCGCCGCGGTCGATCTCGGGGCGTCCGGAGAATGAGCCGGGTTGTGGCTTGTGGTGCACGAGGGTGCGTCCGGCCGGGTCGAGGATGCGATGTTCCTCGCCCTCCGGCCGCGCCTCGGACCGGAATCGGCCGGCGAGGCCCGCGTCGGCCAGGGCCCGTTGCCCGGACTCCGGGTGCAGGTCGAGCGATCCGCCCTGTGATCGCGCGGATCGGCTTGCCTCGCGTTCGTACACCACCGCGTCGATGCCGTGCCGGTGCAGGATTCGGGCCAGCGTCAGGCCGCCGAGGCCGCCACCGGCGATCGCGATTCGCATCATCATCTCCGTTACCGTACGCTGTATCTCATGGATACGCCGTACGGTAGCGCACCGCTGCCCGTCTGGGAACGGCCCGAGCCTCAGCCGCGGGCGGCGCCGGTGCCGCTGAGCCGTGCGAAGATCGCCGCCACGGCGATCCGGATCGCCGACGCGCACGGCCTCGAGGGGCTATCGGTACGCAAGATCGCCAAAGAGCTCGGCGTCGGTCCGATGCGGCTCTACGACTACGTGATCAACAGATCCGAACTGCTCGATCTGATGGTCGACGCCGTGTATGCCCAGATAGCGGAGGCCGGCCAGCACTCCGAGTGGCGCGCCACGGTACTGGCCATCGTTCACCGGACCCGCGCTGCCGCTCTTGATCATGAGTGGTTCGTCGACCTGCTCGGCGCAAGGCCACACATTGGACCGCACGCGCTCGCCGTGGGCGAATCGACCGCGGCGGCGCTCAGCCAGGCCCCTGGCGTGCGCGGTATCGACGATCTCCAGCGGGCTGTGGGCGCCCTCAACGCGTTCATCGTCGGAGCGCTCCGCAGGGAGATCACCGAGCGACGCGCCGCCCGTCTGACCGGCACCGACGTGTCCGCTTGGCAGGCCGCCCTCGGGCCCTACCTGACACGCATGCTCGAAACAGGCCGCTACCCCACCATCGCCCGGCTCGTCATCGACGGCGCCCACCTCAACGCCGAGGAAACCTTCCACCACAACCTGATCACTATCCTGGACGGCATCACCAGCCATCCCCGCACGTGACCTACTGCCCGCATGCCAGTATCGGCTGGCCACCGATACACCTCGATCAGGCATTCGGATCTGCGCTGGATGCGCGTCCCGTGCGGGACTCCGGTTCACGGGGTTGCTCAGTCCGGAGCCTTGCACTGGAGACCGGCGCTTGTCAGCTCGTTGGAGCGAACCAGTTCCCGGATCGCGTTGGTCATGGCTGTTACGCCGGGTTCTGGCACGATCAACTGGTCAACGGCCCAGAAGTAGCTGCCGTTGGCGACCTCGTCGGTCTCTTTCCACCTGGCGAGCGGTCGTCGCACGGGCCGAGTCGACAAGGCTGGAGGGTATAGGCGTCGCTGCCGCGTGTGTACGACGTTCCTGCCGAGATCGGTGACGTCGGCACCGCTCATGCCGAAAGTAGTGCGTGTGATCTTGTGCAGAATCGGCTCACCGCAGCGCGCCCGCGTCGCAGGTCTCGGCGGCGGGTAGCCGTCACGCGCCCGCGGAGTCCGCGGTCTCCCCACGCAGCAGGTCGCCGGGCTGGTAGTCGAGGGCTTCGCAGAGTGCGGCGAGGATGGTGAAGCGAGGCTCCTGCCGCTCTGTGACCCATGCCACATGCAGCTCCTGTCAGCAATCAGGGCGCCGTTCCGCTCAAGTCACCGAGAGCAAGCGGACCGACAGGAGCAACACATGAAGCACCGCATCGTCGTCCTCGGCGCCGGCTATGCCGGGGCCCACGTGGCCGGGAACCTGGCCCGCCGGCTGTCCCCGGCGGACACCGAGATCACCGTGGTCAACGCCGAGCCGGACTTCGTCCAGCGGCTGCGGCTGCACGAGCTCGCGGCCGGCCACGAGATCAAGGCTCCGAAACTCGCGGACGTCTTCGCGGGCACGGGGATACGGCTGCGCCTGGCCCGGGTCACCGCCGTCGACCCCGAGCGCCAGGTCGTCGCCGTGGCCGACGCCGACGGCGGCGGCGAGCTCGGCTACGACATGCTTCTCTACGCGCTCGGCAGCCACGGCGACGACCGCGGCGTACCCGGTGTGGTCGAGCACGCCTTCGACATCGCCGCCCGGCCCTCGGCGCTGCGCCTGCGGGAGCGTCTGGACAGCCTGGGCAGGCGGGGCGAAGGCGGGAGGGTGCTGGTCGTCGGCGACGGGTTGACCGGCATCGAGACCGCCACCGAGATCGCCGAGGCCCGGCCCGGCCTGTCGGTGGCGCTGGTCGCCCGCGGCGAGCTGGGCGCCCGGCTCTCCGCCGGAGCCCGCAGCCACCTGCGCCAGGCCTGCGTCCGGCTGGGCATCACCGTCCTGGAGCACACCAGCGTCGAAGCCGTCGAAGCGACGCGGGTGCTGTGCGCCGACGGTACCGCCCTGGCGTCCGACGCCACCGTGTGGACGGCCGGGTTCGCGGTCAACCCCATCGCCGCCGCCAGCGGGCTGGAGGTCACCGAGAACGGTCGGATCGTCGTCGATCGCACCATGCGGTCGGTGTCGCACCCGAACGTCTACGCCGCCGGCGACAGCGCCTACGCCATCGGCGACAACGGCCGGCCGCTGCCGATGTCCTGCGCTTCGGCCGGTTTCACCGGCCAGCAGGCCATCGAGGCGATCGTGGGACGCCTGACCGGCCGCAAGATCGCGAACACCAAGCTGGTCTACCCGGGCAACCACATCAGCCTCGGGCGGCGGGACGGGATCGTGCAGCTGGTCGACGACGAAGCGCAAGCAAAGCCGAAGTACCTGGGCGGCCGGAAGGCCGCGCGGATCAAGGCGGGCATCCTCAAGGTCTCGCTGTGGGCCACCTCGCACCCGACGTTCGGTATGCCCAAGCGCAAGCGGCGCCTGGCCGCCCCGCCGACTGCGTCCGCCAAGAAGGCGGTCGGCGCAGCCGCCTAGGGTGATCCGCGTGGACAGCACCGCCACTGAGCGCTTCGATACCAGTCGGTTCGAGGCCAGCCGGAACCGGCTGGCCTCGCTGGCGTACCGGCTGCTGGGCTCCGCCGCCGACGCCGAAGACGCCGTGCAGGATGCGTTTTTGCACTGGCAGGCCGTCGACCGGCAGCGGATCAAGGTGCCGGAAGCATGGCTGACCAAGGTCGTCACCAACCTGTGCCTCGACCGGCTCCGCTCGGCACGAGCCCGCCGCGAACGCACCGTCGGCGCCTGGCTGCCCGAACTGCTCCTCGACGGCGACCCGATGCTCGGCCCGGCCGACACTGTCGAGCAGCGCGAATCGGTCTCCCTGGCCGTGCTGACTCTCATGGAGCGCCTGTCACCCCTCGATCGGGCCGTCTACGTCCTGCGCGAAGCGTTCTCCTACAGCCACGCCGAGATCGCCGAGATCCTCGACATCACCGAGTCCGCAAGCCAGCAGCACCTCCACCGGGCCCGGCGCCGCATCACCGCCGCACGCCGCCGCGGCGGCGAAGTCGACCCGGCATCCGCCCGCAGGATCGTCGAGGAATTCCTCGCCGCTGCCTCCTCGGGCCGCACCGAACGGCTGGTGGCGCTGCTCACCGACGACGCGACCGCGATCTCCGACGGCGCCGGCCTGACCGAGAAGCTGCTGCAGTACGACACTCCGCAGCGCATCGCCGCCGTCGTACGGGCCGGCTTCAAACCCACACCCGCGAAACGGCGACTTGCCGGCGGCACGCCCGCCATCCACTACGCGCTCGTCAACGGCGCCCCCGCCATCCTCTTCGTGCTCGGCGACCAGGTCATCGGCACTGTGGCGTTCGACATCACCAACGGCAAGATCGCAACCGTGCGCGGCATCGCTGCCCCCACCCGCCTCGCCCGCCTCGGCGAAGCCTGGCGGCAGCACGAACCGGACACGCCGCTCGTCGCCGAGTGGTGACCCGACACCGCTCGCAGCCAGGCGCAGCCGCGCTGCGATGAACCTGCCTGTAGGCGGCGGGTGCCGAAACCCCGCGGGCGGACGCTGTCCTGCCCGCACTGCCTGAACACCTCGCCCATGCCCGTGTCCGGCGCTGTGATGCGGCAAGCTGGGGCGGGAGCCAGGCGGTGTCCGGGGGCGGGTGGGGGCATTATGGTTCTGGCGTGCACATCCGTTTTGACGTCCCAGCCGATCCCGCCTACCCCGGCCGCGTGGCCGCTGCGCTCAGCAGTGTTCGGCTGCGCAAGTTCGGTTATATCGGCGCGGTGCTGGCGGCGGTCGGGGCGATCGGTTTCGCCGTCTCGCGGGGGTTCGCGTGGGGCGACCAGATCTCGCCGCTGTGCCTGGCCATGGTCGTGGCTGGCCTGCTGTCGATGCTGTACTCGCCGTGGGTACGCTGGCGCGCCCGGCGCCGCTCCAGTCGCTACGCCGTCGAGGGCGCCTACGACATCACCGACGACAACATCATGATGCGCAGCGGCTCGGAGTCTGGCGGCATCGCCTGGGACGGGGTCGCCCAGGTAAGGGACACCCCTGAGTTCTGGATCGTGTACGTCGGCCGGATGCCGGCGACCGTGATCCCACGTCGCTTGATGTCCGCCGAGGACGCCGAGACGTTGCGCGCCTATATGGCCAAACGTGGGCTGCTCAAGCTGCGGTGAACTCACTTGTCGCGATCCGCGCACGACGCAGCGTCACGACTGGGGCGTGGCTCGGTATCCACTCATGCCGATGAGCAAGCATGGAGGCTTGCCCGCTTAGCTCACCCGGCGGTGGCGATTGCCGCGATGGCGGCGTGTGGTCGATGAGTGCCGTCGCTGGGCCGCTGCAGGCGTTCTACCTCCGTGAAGCCGGCTCGCGTCAACCGTTCGGAGATCTCGTCGACGGGCCAGCGATACGCTGTCACGACTTTGTGGTCGAAGGCGGCGACCTCGTCACCGTCGAAGACACCGAGTACCAATGCTCCGGCCGGGGCTATTGCTCGCCGGAACTCGGCGAGTACGCCGTCGAGACTTTCCGGCGGTAGGTGGATCAACGAGTACCAGGCCAGGATGCCGGCGACGGAGCGGTTGGCAACCTTGAGGTCTTCTATCGAACCGAGTTGGTACCTGCCGCTCGGGTGGGCCGCCCGCGCATGGGCGATGAACTCGGGGACCATGTCGATTCCCGTGGCGTCGGCGCCCAGCGAGCGAAGGTAACCGGTGATATGGCCAGGCCCGCACCCCAGATCGAGCACCGTGCCAGGTCGGCCCGCCAGATGTCGCGCGATGAAGGCGAGGTCGTCGGCGTGTACCTGTTGGCTTGTACCGAACAGCCCGATGTAGAGCTCTGCGACGGACGCGTATGCCTGCCGGACCTGTTCCAGGTTCACCGAACGACTATATGAGCCCTCGGGCTGGGCAGAGCAGGCCCGGCATCAGCGGGGGGCGAGGACAGGGCGGCGCGCGGGAGGGCGGCCCGTTAAGCTGGCCGGCTGCCGTACGGAAGGCCGAGTGTGACAACTGACCGAGTCGATCTCCCCGAGCTCTGGAGACTCACCTGGAGAGACGTCGACCCCGCCGCGCGGCCCGCGTTCAACCCGGCCGGTGTCGCGGAGCTGGTGCGGGTGCTGCCGCCGGCCGCCGAGGTCCCGCCGGCCGGCACCGACTGGCGGCTCATCGACTTCTGGTACGACCGGATGACGGAGGCGCTGGTCGAGCACCTGGGCGACTGGGTGGTGGGCTGGTGGTACACCGTCGCGATGGAGGACTACCAGGACCGCGGCGTTATTCCGCTCTGGCGGGCGGAACGTCCTCCGGTGACGACACCGGAGGAGACGCTGACCCGCCTCGCTGACGCCGTGGTGGCCTGGCATGAACTGCTGGTTGAACTCGCCACCGATGCCTGCGGCCGTTTTGCGGAGGCGGCCCCGGCGGCAGCGGACGGTACGGGCGAGCCGCCGGCCTGGCGGGCTGTTCAGGGCAACGGCCGGATCACCATCTACACCGTGCCGCAGGACCGCCGTCTGCCCTATCCGAGTCAGCTGAGCTGGGCGGACACTGATTTCCCGGATCGGGTCTTCGATCCGGACACGGTTCGGGCGGCGGTGAGCGATCTGGTCGCGGCGTCCGAACTCCCGTCACCAGGCGCCGACTGGCGTCTCAGGGACCTGTGGCTGGAGAACGTGTCGGCCGGGCTTGTCGACCGGTACGGGCGGTGGGCGGTGGGTTGGCGCTGGTCGGTCGGCGAGGGTGACTTCGATGGTGGCCCGGTTGGCTCCTGGTGCTGCTTCTCGGACTCGGTCACCACACCGGAAGCGACCGCGACCACGATCTCCGCGGCCCTGGTGGAGTGGCGCGACTGGCTGGACGATTTGGCGGAGCGGTTCGACCGGTTCCTGCCGCTTCCCGCCGACGACCTGGACGGATGGGAGCGCGCGGTTGCTCACCTGGTGACTGCGGTCGGTGACCGTACCCAGTACGAGTCCGGCTGGTACCGCTGCTGCATGACCGTGCTCGGCTGGTTTCTCGAGGCGGCCGGCATCGAGTCCACCCGCCGGGAGGAACTGCTCGAACACGCGGTCGCCGGCCGCTTCGACAGCTGGGTGGAGCCGCCGAGAGCGGTCGTGGAGTCGGTAGCCGAGGACCTGGCCCGGCGGGTGGCCGTTGACCACACCTGATCACCTGGCGGTGTGGCAGCGGTTGCGGGATACCGTCGCCTGGCGGGATGTCGTCCCGCACCCGAAGGCGCCGGTGTCGGCGACTCGTGACGGCTTCGTCGGTTTCGCCCGCGGATCCGCTGGACGTGACCCGCAACGGCTGAGCCGGCTGCTGACTGCGTACGACGACGTGCGGCTCGAAGCCGTCGCCAACGCCGACCTCACCTCGGGCCTACTGGCCCGCTGGAACCGGATCATCCGTGGTGTCCCGGTCGCGGCGTTCCGCCGGGCACCCGCGTACGCGAAGAACGGCCGGGAACGGTACGGGCTGCACCCCGACACCGAGCACCGGTTCGCCTCGTGCCTGGCAGAGGCCGCCGACCGGGAAACACCGGTGACGGCCCGGGCGGCCCGGGCCTACCTCGACGTCGCCTTCTTCCACCCGTACGACGACGGCAGCGCTCGTTTGGCCGGGCTGGTGTTCCAGTTCGTGCTGCTACGCGAGAGCATCGAACTCGACGAGGTCGCGCCGATCCTTACGACGGTGCGCCGCGCCGACGACGCCGAGGGCGCAGCGGACCTGGCCCGGCTGGTCCACGGCATCGCCGCGGCCGCCCATCGCCGCTGGCTGCGGGCGAACAGGTAGACGAAGATCGACGATGCCAGGCGGCATCTAAGCCAAGGTTAAGCCCGCACGGCTGCTGCGGTCCGCGCACGACACAGCGTCACGACTGGGGCTGGCTCGGTATCCGCTCATGCCGATGCCGGATGGGGCTGTATGCCGCGAGCGCGTCGACCATGGAAGGCGGATCACGCCCTAGCCCGGTTGAATCGGGCGCCCCAGTTGTGGATCTGCTCGAGCAGTTCGGGCGGGTTGAGGACGCGGAAATCGGCGCCGAGCGCGCCCAGTGCCATGGTCGGCCAGTCCAGGGAGTCGGCGGTCATCCGCACTCGGCAGTGCTCGGCGTCGAGTTCCTCGACTGTGCCCCACCGGCCGATCCGCTCGCGCACGGCTGCGGCCGGGGCGTCGACCAAGGCCTCCACCCGGTACGGGCGGGGCAGGTTGCCGAGGCTGGTGCGGACGAACTCGGCGGCGTCGGCGGCGGGTAGGTCGCGGGGCCGGAACCGGGAGCCGGTGCCGTGTGGCGTGGTGAGGCGGTCGATTCGGAAGCTGCGCCAGTGGTGCCGGGTGAGGTCGTAGGCGACCAGGTACCAGCGGCGGCCGAGGGAGACCAGCCGGTGCGGTTCGACGTGCCGGTCGGTGTGCTGGCCGTCGGCGGCGGTGTAGGAGAAGCGGAGGTGTTCGCTGTCCCGGCATGCCAGCGCGACCGCGGTGAGCACGCCGGGGTCGACGCCTGGCCGGGTCGGGCTGTCCCAGCCGGCGGGCAGGGTCATCGCGCGCAGCGCCTCGACCTGGCGCCTTAGCCGGGCCGGCATCACCTGCACCACCTTGGCTAGCATCCGCACCGAGGACTCGGCGAGGCCCTCCACCGCGCTGTGCGCGGCGGCCTGCAGCCCCACCGCTAGGGCGACCGCCTCCTCGTCGTCGACCACTAGCGGCGGCAGTGCCGCGCCCGCGGTGAGCTGATAGCCGCCGTCCACGCCGCGCCGCGCCTCGACCGGATAGCCAAGCTCGCGCAGCCGATCGATGTCCCGGCGCAGGGTGCGGACCGAGACCTCCAGTCGCTCAGCCAGTTGGGTGCCGGGCCAGTACCGGTGGGTTTGCAGCAGGGACAGCAGCCGCAGGGTCCGGGTGCTGGTGTTCGCCATGTCGTTGATTCTTGCGCTATTCAGGTCAGGAAGTGGCCGCAGGGCAGCCTAACGTGGGTCCTGACCCACGAAAACAGGTAAGGAACTGGAGATCATGAGCGAGACCACAACCGCCGATGGACGGACCACCCACGACCTGGCCGACGCGCCGGCCGTCACTGGCGAGCGCGCCGACCTGCTGGCGACGCTGGCCAAACAGCGGCACTTCCTACGCTTCACCACCCGCGACCTCACCGACGAGCAGGCCGGGCGGCGCAGTACCGTCAGCGAGCTGTGCCTGGGCGGCTTGATCAAGCACGTCACCGCGGTCGAGCAGAGCTGGGTGGACTTCATTTCGGATGGCCCGTCGGCGATGGGCGACTTCACCACCATGACGGAGGCCGACTGGGCCCGACGGGCCGACGGGTTCCGGCTGCTACCCGGCGAGACACTGGCCGGTGTGCTGGCCGACTACGCCGAGGTGGCCCGCCGGACCGATGAGCTGGTCGCCACCCTGCCTGACCTGGACGCCACCCAGCCGCTACCCAAGGCCCCATGGTTCGAGCCCGGCGGGCGGTGGTCGGCCCGCCGGGTGCTGATGCACATCATCGCCGAGACCGCCCAGCACGCCGGCCACGCCGACATCATCCGCGAGTCCCTGGACGGTGCCAAGAGCATGGGCTAACAGGGGCATGGTGAGGGCGCGTTACGCCGCGCCCCCACACCATCAGTACGAGGATGCGGGGCGCCTCCAAAAACAGCGCCCCTCGAAAGGGCGCATCCTTAGCGACGCGTCCTCAGCCACATACGGCTCGGCCAGCGGCTTACCGTCGACCGTCACCTTGCCCGAGGTATCGCAGCAGGCGATGGTTTCGCCGCCGACCGCGACGACGCGTTTGAGCAGCGGCGCCTTACGGTCACCCCAGAGACCGCCGGGGGAACGGTTGACTTCCTCCCCACGCCTGAAGGCGGGGGATTCCCGTGGCTGTGGCGTGTTCATGCCGCGAGCCTTGCGGGTGGTTGGCGCTTCACGGACCGCCCTTCGGCGAGGTCTCCACGCCCGGTTACCGCCAGCCCGGCGGCGAGTATGTTCTTGGCCGCGTTCACATCAGCGTCATCGCCGTCCGGGCCTGCTGATTGATCGCGAGCGGCCACGGTCGGTAGCTGGCCTCTGAGTCGAGCCGGAATCCTGAACTGCCGATGACCGGGTGCCGTTGTTACAGGTGTCCGGTCTTGTCAGGTACGGACGTTCCGTCTTGTCGTTTGGGGCCGTATGCGGCCACCAACGACGTAGCCTGGAGCCGCGGCTCGGTTCCACGATGACGCGGCGATGCTGGTGCCTCTGCGGCCGGCATTGCGCTCGCTGCAGCGACCATCACGTTGTGCGGGGCGCGCTCGAGCGGCAGGGTCGCAACGGGCAGCGATCCGCGGCCCGATCTTGCCGAGCTCCTCACCGCAGCAAGTCTCGAATGCTTGAATCACAGCCTCCCGCGCACTCCCCGGCGGATGGCCTGACTGTCAGAGGCGGTCTCACGGAAGGGCAAGACCCATGGCAGATCGGTTGAAGGGCAAGGTCGCGGTGATCACGGGCGCGGCGAGCGGCATCGGTCGCGGCGGCGCTGAGCTCTTCGTCGCCGAGGGCGCGAAGGTCGTCGCCGCCGACATCAACGACGAACTGGGCGCGGCGCTCCAGAAGGAGTACGCGGGTTCGCTCGTCTACGTCCATACCGACGTCACGAGTGAGGCCGACATCGCCGCCGCTGTCGACACGGCGGTGAGTGAGTTCGGAAAGCTCGACATCATGTTCAACAACGCGGGCGCGCAGGGAGATCCGTCTCCGCTGATCGAGATCGGCAGCGAGGGCTTCGACAAGACGATCGCGTTGCTGACGCGCTCGGTCGTGCTCGGCCACAAGTACGCGGCGCGGCAGTTCCAGCGCCAGGGCACCGGCGGCTCGATTGTCTCGACGGCGAGCGCCGCCGGCCTGCAGGGCGGCTGGAGTGCCGCAGGTTACACGATCGCGAAACACGCGGTCGTCGGGGTCGTGCGGCAGGCCGTCGTCGAGTTCGCACCGCTCGGCATCCGGTCCAACGCCATCGCTCCCGGGATCATCCGCACGCCCATCATGGCGCGCAGCTTCGGCGTTCCCCCAGACCAGGCGGATGCGTTCAGCGACTTCCTCGAGGAGAAGCTGGGTGCCTCGCAGCCGATCGGGCGCCTGGGCTTGCCGTCCGACATCGCCGAGGCCGCCCTGTGGCTCGCCAGCGACGCGTCGTCCTTCGTCACGGGGATCGTATTGCCGGTTGACGGCGGCGCAACGGCAGCGTACGCGGGCGGCTTCGCCGCCGACGTGGTCGCGGCCGCAAATGAGTTCACCACCCGTTGACGACCCGGCGTCCCTGCCCGCTGTGACCCGCCAGCGCGGCATGGACGCCCGCAAGGTTCTTCACCTTCTTTCGGCACGCCCGCGCGTTGACGCCAACAGGGGAGCGCCACGGCATCCGCATCTGCCGCCGACCGAGCGTCACGGTCCGTCACGAGTGTTCGGGCAGCGAACACTCGACCATGTCGAATTGAGGACGTTCGATCAGGGCGTCAAGTGGGGCCGGTCAGGCGGGCGAGGAGCTCGCTTGACTGCGGGCTCGGAACCTAAAATCCCCGGTTGCTACCTGACCGGTGGGCGGCGCATCGCGATGTGGGTCGGGCCGCCGGGCACGAGGGGCAATGCGTCGTCGACGACGGTGAAGCCGAACCGTTGGTAGAACGCCACGTTGTCCGGGTCGGAGGTCTCAAGGTAGCAGGCGGTGCCGGCCCGGTCGGCATGCCGAAGTCCCGCGGCGACGAGCCAGGATCCGTGGCTGTGGCCCTGGTGACTCGGACGTACTCCGAGCACGACGAGGTACCAGTGCGGCTCGGTGGGGTGTGCGCGTGCGGCGTTGGATCCAAGGCGCATGAAGGCGGGGAAGGACCGGGGCGCGGCGATCATGGTCTGGATGAGTGTCGGCGCGGCCCGCGCCTGCCGGGTGCCGGTCCAGGGGAAGGCGCCCGGAGGCAGCCAGACCGCGACGGCGGCCGTGGCGCCGGCATTGGTACTGGCGTACACGGAGCCGAATGGGATCGCGTCGCGCACGGTGGCTTCGAAGAACGGACGCAGTACATGCAAGCGGCGCCGAGGGTCAGGGAAGACGTGGCGGAATGCCGGGTAGGCGGCGTGGCTTGCGACTAGCACGTCCGCTCCTTGCCGGTGTCCGCACCGACGAGGGCAAGCTCTATCTGGCCACCGTCATCGACCTGTACTCGCGTCGCATTCTCGGCTACGCGATGGGCGCCCACCACGACGCCGGGCTGGTCGTCGCAGCGCTGAACATGGCCGCCGTCACCCGCGGCGGCAGCGTCGAAGGGGTGATCTTTCATGGCGACAGGGGCAGCGAGGGGGAGTACACCTCGGCCGACTTCGCCCGGGCCTGCGCCCGATGGAAGGTGCGCCAGTCGATGGGCCGGGTCGGCTCGTGCTTCGACAACGCCGTCGCCGAGGCCACCTTCTCCACCATCAAGGTCGAGTACGTGCACCGCCGCCACTTCCGCACCCGCACCGAAGCCCGCCTGAAGATCGCGACCTGGATCACCGACTTCTACAACCGGCGCCGCCGGCACTCCGTCTGCGACTGGCGCTCACCCATCGACTACGAACGATCAGCGACCCGCGCCCTGGAGGCCCAGGCCGCATAACGGAGTCCTCCACGAATCCAGGGGATTGACATACCGCCGTACGAGGTGCGTTGCCGCTTCACGAGAAGCTTGTCAGGCCCAGCGGGGGGCAAAGACAAAGGCAAGGAGCATCACTCCTTGCCACTCTTAACGTATAGCGCACTGGGGGGCTTGCGGCAAGACCCGTGTTGTGGCGCAGAATCGTCGGCCGAGGCCACAACCTGCGGAAATGGGGGCACGACGTGCCTGTGTTGTTGTCGACGTACGGGGGACGCGGTGATCTTGAGCCAGTGGTGGGACTGGCGCTGCGGTCGCGGGCGCTCGGTGCGGAGGTGCGGGTGTGCGCTCCGCCCGACTGGGCGCAGCGGCCGGCCGACTCGTCAAAGGGAGGGCAACCAGTGATGAGGACGTCCTCGACGGAAGGTTCGACAGAGCTGGCGGCGCCGGCGATTCGATCGGCCAGTGCAGTGCAGCTGAGCACGGCTGTCTCGGAGGTGTCGCAATGATCGAGCAGTACGTGTTGCATCTTCACGATGTTGACGAGACGCAGGGCGCGGTCGTTGGCGGCAAGGGCGCGCACCTGGGCGGGCTGTCGCGGATCGAGGGCATCCGTGTGCCGGCTGGATTCTGCGTGACGACGGACGCCTTCCGGCGGATCATGGCGGAAGCGCCGTCGATCGATGATCGGCTCGATCAGCTGTCGCGCCTGAACCTGGACGACCGGGAGACGATCCGCGCGCTCAGCGCGGAGATCCGCCGGACCATCGAAGAACTCGCCATCCCCGACGATCTGGCGGCGGCGATCGCCCGCGCGGTCGCCCAGCTCGGCGAGCAAGCCGCCTACGCCGTCCGATCCAGCGCGACGGCAGAGGACCTGCCGACGGCCTCCTTCGCCGGCCAGCAGGACACATACCTGAACGTCGTGGGGCCGGCGTCGATCCTCCAGCACGTCAGCCGGTGCTGGGCGTCGCTGTTCACCGAGCGGGCCGTGACCTACCGCCAGCGCAACGGCATCGACCACCGTGTGGTCCACATGGCCGTGGTCGTGCAGCAGATGGTCTTCCCGCATGCGGCCGGCATCGTGTTCACGGCCGACCCCGTCACGGGCAACCGGAAGGTCGCCACCGTGGAGGCCAGCTTCGGCCTCGGCGAGGCCCTGGTCTCCGGCCTGGTGAACCCGGACGTCTTCAAGGTGCGCGACGACGGGATCGTCGCCAAGACGATCGCCGCCAAACAGCGTGCCGTTCACGCCCTGCCCGCTGGCGGTACGCAGGAGGTGACGATCGACCCGCAGCGGCAGGAGCAGCCGGCGCTGACGGACGCGCAGGTCGTGCGGCTCGTGCAGCTCGGGCGGCGGATCGAAGCGCACTTCGGCCGCCCGCAGGACATCGAATGGTGCCTGGTCGATGATGGCTTCCAGATCGTCCAGAGCCGGCCGATCACCACGCTCTTCCCCATCCCCGCGGCCCACGACGCAGAGAATCGCGTCTACCTCTCAGTCGGCCACCAACAGATGATGACCGACCCCATGAAGCCCTTGGGAATCTCCGTGTGGCAGCTGACGGCCATGGCACCGATGCACGAGGCCGGTGGGAGGCTGTTCGTCGACGCCACCCGGCGCCTGGCCTCGCCCGCGAGCCGCGCCGGCTTCCTGGAGATGGCGGGGAGGTCCGATCCGCTGACCAGGGACGCCCTGGAGACCGTCCTCGACCGCGACGACTTCGTCCCGTCGCTCCCGGACGCGGGTCCTGGCGGGCCGCCGGCCAGCGGCGCGCCCACCCCGATCGAGACCGATCCGGCCATCGTCACCGAGCTGATCGAGCGCAGCCAGGCGTCCATCGCCGCCCTACGACGCGACATCCGGACGAAGACCGGACCCGCGCTGCTCGACTTCCTGCTGGAGGCATTCCAGGAGCACAAGCGGGTCCTCAGCGATCCGCTGAGCATGCAGGCGATCACGGCGGGGATGGAGGCCACCTGGTGGCTCAACGACCAGCTGCACGAGTGGCTGGGCGAGAAGAACGCGGCCGACACGCTCACACTGTCCGCCCCCAACAACGTCACCTCGGAGATGGGACTGGCGCTGCTCGACGTCGCCGACGTGATCCGCCCGCACCCGCAGGTGGTGGAGTTCCTCCAGGGCGTCGAGGACGACCGCTTCCTGGACGAGCTGCCGAAGCTCGCGGGCGGGACCGAAGCGCGCGACGCCATCGAGGCCTACCTCGACCGATACGGCATGCGGTGCGTCGGCGAGATCGACATCACGAGGCCGCGCTGGAGCGAACGCCCCAGCACGCTCGTGCCCCTGATCCTCGACAACGTCAGGAACTTCGAGCCGGGCGCCGCCGGGCGGCGCTTCGAGCAAGGACGGCAGAAGGCGCAGAAGAAGGAACAGGACGTGCTCGAACGCCTGCGGGCACTGCCGGACGGAGAGCAGAAAGCCGACGAGACCAAGCGGATGATCGACCGGGTCCGGACCTTCATCGGCTACCGGGAGTACCCGAAGTACGGCATCATCGGCCGCTACTTCGTCTACAAACAGGCCTTGCTGGAAGAGGCCGAGCGCCTCGTGCAGGCCAACGTGCTCCCTGAGAAGGAAGACATCTTCTACCTCACGTTCCCCGAGCTCCACGACGTCGTGCGCTCGAACAGAGTGGATGACCAGCTCATCCAGCAGCGCAAGGACGCGTTCCGGTCGTACCAGGCGCTCACGCCGCCCCGGGTGCTCACCTCTGACGGCGAGGCCGTCACCGGCGCGTACCGGCGCGACGACGTGCCGGCCGGTGCCCTGATCGGCTTACCGGTCTCCGCCGGGACCATCGAGGGAAGGGCCCGCGTCATCCTCGACATGGCCGAGGCCGACCTCGAGGCGGGCGACATCCTGGTCACGGCCTACACCGATCCCAGCTGGTCGCCCCTGTTCGTCGCGATCACGGGCCTGGTGACGGAGGTGGGCGGCCTGATGACCCATGGCGCAGTGATCGCCCGGGAGTACGGCTTGCCGGCCGTCGTCGGTGTGGTAGACGCCACCCGGCTTATCCGGGACGGGCAGCGGATCCGCGTGCACGGGACCGACGGGTACGTCGAGATCCTGTCTTGACCGACCACACCGAGAAGGCCCCTCGAGGCGTCGCTCGGAGGGCGGGTTCAGGTTGGCTGGTGGCGGGGCCGGGAAGTGGCTTGTCCGAAGGGCCGATGTCCGGGGTCAGGTCGGTCACGGTGGATAGCAGAGTCGAGTGCCCTCCCGGATCCGCCGCCTGCCGTCTGGTCGGCGACCATGCGGGCGTAGATGCGTCGGTGTCGCCTTCGGTGCGATTCCACAGCCCGACCACGGCCCTGATGTGCAGGGTCCGGTTGATCCGCCGGTTGCCGGCGGGGGAGAGCTTCCCCGAAAGTAGGGCGTCGGGCTGATGCCGGGACGAGTACCCAGCCCCGGCGCCGAGCTGACCCGGGACCACCGCTCGCGGGTGAGCAAGGATGTGACCCATGGGCCATGAGCATCGCGTGTTCCACAACCCGCCGCCGGCAACGCCGGCCGATGTACGCGCGGCGCTTGATCGCGGAGAGCTGTCCCGCGCACTGGATGCGATGGTCGGTGCCGTGCTGTACGGCGACGGGGACTGGAAGGAGCTGCAGGAGCTCTATCTTGGGCTACTCGATCACGAGGATCGCCAGGTGAAGGCCCTCGCCGCCACGTGTTTGGGGCATCTGGCGAGGGTTTACGGCCGGATGGATGAAGCTCGGGTAGTTGCCGCCCTTCGCCGTGTCCGGTCGGCCCCTTATGTCGGTGGTGCCGCTATCACTGGGCTGGAGGACATTGAACTCTTCCTCCATCCCCGGCGTGCGCGGTGGCGGGGCCGCCTATGGAGAGCCCTCCGTCCTTGGACATGGTTCTGAGGTTCTCGACTTCTCATCGTGCTCGAGGTCGACACCCGGGTGGAGGCAGTCGTCGGCGAAACAGGAAAACCCGAGGGCGACCAAGGGAATCCCCGTCCTTTAGGGCGGGGAGGATGTCAACACCGAGCCCGAACCGCTCGCAACCACCGGGCTGTCTGACGCGCATCATCCTCGGATGCCACCGGGTGCGGGTAGCGAAGCAGCGGACGGGTACGCAATACCC